>DATHAP010000067.1 GCA_035489715.1 Actinomycetes bacterium | reverse complement strand
GCTCAACGTGCTCGCGCCGCTGCCCCAGATCACGGACGCCTGGGGCAACCCGGTCGAGTTCGTCGAGTAGGACAGCGGGGACGACGTACGGCAGCGGGGGTGTGCTTGTGGACCACGCACGTGGCGGGTCGGCCGGAGCGGTCATGCTCGGGGTCATGGCGAGCGGCGAGGACGGCGGGCGTGAGTCGACGGCGGCGCTGGCGTGGCGCCAGGTGTGCCCGCGGTGCGGGTCCGGGTCGGTGATCCCGATCCTGTACGGCGTCAGCAACCCGACAACACAGGCGCTGGTGACCCGCGGGGTGCTCGAGCTCGGCGACCCGGCCGCGCCGACCGACGGCGCCCGCCCCACCTCGCGCTGCCGCAGCTGCGAGCACGCCTGGACCACGGGCCGGCACTCGGCCTGACCGTGCCCCGGTCAGACCAGGACGAGGTCCTGCACGCCGGCCTCCCGGAGCACGCCGCACCAGTCGTCCCGCTGCTTCCGCGTGGCCTCCGGCCAGGCCCGGGCAGAGGCCCGCACACCGTGCCGACGGAAGGCGATGACCTTGACCCGCACCAGGGGATCGACGGACAGCAGCCAGTCGGCGGTGTCTCGCAGCTGCTCGGCGGAGTCGTTCGTGCCGGGCACCAGGAGCAGCCGCACCTCGTAGAGCTTGCCGCGGCCGGCCAGGTGCCGGATCGACGACACGACGTTGGTGTTCGTTGTGCCGGTCAGCCGGAGGTGCACCTCGGGGTCGAAGGCCTTGAGGTCGACCATCGCGGCGTCGGTGACCGGCAACAGTCGGTCCCACACGTCGCGCGGCGCCGAGCCGTTGGTGTCGACGAACGAGGTGAGGTGCGCGAGCTCAGGTTCGGTCTTCATCGCGGCGAAGAGGTCGAACACAAATCTCGGCTGCAGCGTCGCCTCACCGCCCGAGACGGTGACGCCGGACAGGAACCGGTGCGTGCGGCGGATCTCGTCCATGACCTGCTCGACCGTCACCATCCTGGCGCGCGAGGTCGCGAGCGGGATCGTGTGCGGATTGTGGCAGGCCGAGCAGGCGAAGTTGCAGCCCTGCAGGAACAGCACGTAGCGGTTGCCCGGTCCGTCGACCCAGCTGAAGGGGACGACGTCAGCGACCAGGCCCAGCCCCGGACTCACCGCTGATCACCCGCTTCGCCACCCGGTCGCCGAGGTGGGACCGCTGCATCGACCCCGCGCCGAGGAAGGTGCTGCTGTGCCGGGCGCCCTCTTCGGACAGCTTGGCCAGGTCGGACTTGCGCACCAGGTAGCCGGTGATGCGCACGAAGTCGTTGCTGTCGAGGTTGAACGTCACGTCTCGCATCCCCTCGGCGAACGCACCACGGATGACGTCGACGCAGGCCTGCGGGTTGCGCACCGCGGTCTCGTCGAACGCGAGCACGTCACTGACCCCGGACGGGAACCACCGGTGCAGGGGCGCCACGGTCAGCAGGTGCTGGAGGAGCGGCGGCTCGGTGCCGACCGGGATGCGGGTGCCGGCGGTGAACCCGTCGTCCGAGTCGAGACCGGCCTGACTGTGCAGCAGGGCCCGCCCGCCGGTCGCCTCGCAGTGCGGCAGCTCGTGCTCGGCCACCAGACGGGCGACGCGCTCGACCGCCCTCTGTGCCAGCGCGTTGGCCTCGTCGTCATGGCCGTACGTCCCCGTGCGACCCTCGCGCTCCTGCAGCATGTCAACTGCCTCCGCCAGGCCGACCACTCCGAACATTGCGGTGAATCGCGTGGGGTCGACGAGGCCTTCGTCGACCAGCCAGGAGTGCTCGTAGAACCTGGCCTGCTCGACCAGGTGACGGATCCGCGCAGCCGCCAGCTCACCGGCGAGTGCGACGTACTCGGGCAGCGTCTCGTCGAGGAACGCCGCCGCTCCGCCGTCGGTGCGCAGCACGACCTCCTTGAGGTTGAGCCGCACCAGGGTGTGGGCGCCGCCGCCGACGAGCAGCGAGTTGTAGCAGCTGACGACGCCGTAGCGGTCGCCGAGGTCGCTGGTCATCATCGGGTGGTTGACGAAGTGTGGGCCGCCGCAGGCGAACACCGTGCGGACCGCCTCGAGGACCAGGTCGTCAGGCGTGCGCTCCGGGTCGACCCGCAGGGTGAGGTTGGGGACGACCTGCTGGAGCTCGGCCGCCACCCGCAGCACGGCGCGCGTCAAGCGGGAGTCCTCCGGACCGATGTTGGTGTGGGTGAAGGCATCGGGCATGATGCGGTCGAGCACCACCCACAGGCTGCGCAGCACGCGGTAGACCGTGTCGTCGTCGAGCTCGCCGACGTACGGCGCGAGGAGCTCGTCGAAGTTCCCCAGGTACACCGGGTAGCCGGTGATCGAGGGAACATTGGCGTACATCGCCAGCAGGAAGGCGATCGCCTCGTCCAGGCCGGCCGGCGGCGGCAGCTCGAGGAACGTCGACCCCTGGCGCAGCGCCTTGCCGTAGTCAGGCAGCACGTACCGCGGCCGGTAGGGGGCGTTGCCCTCGTACATGTCGCAGATGACGCGTTTGTCCAGCGCGTGCTGGGCGGCCGGGCTGAGCGGCGGCGGGTCCATGACGTTCTCGGCGAGCGAGGCGAGGAGCTGCACGCGCTGCCGATAGGTCAACGCGGGGTCCTCGACCGCCCCGCGGACGGCGTGCTGCAGCTCCTCGAGCCTCATGGCCGTGACGGTAGGCAGCCGCGGCGCGTCCGGGCAGGGCCCAAGGTCCCGAGTCCGGCACCGCAGTGGACTGTCGGGGAATCAGCACAGTCATCGTGCGGATTCCCCGACAGTCGGTCAGGTCGGGCGGCTGCCCTGGTGGTGCTCGAGCAGCAGCCGCGCCATCGACTCGCCGGCCGCCATGAGCGCTGCTGGCTCCATCACGAACGCGTCCGGCCCGCAGCACAGCAGGAGCAGGCCGAGCCGCTGCCCCACGGGCGGCAGCAGGTCCGCGCGCAGCTTGACCGACTCCTCGTCGTCGTCGACCACCACGACCGCCTCGGCGTAGCGGTCGACGGCCCACCGGCGGTCCTGCGGCACGACCAGCTCGACGCTCACCGGAGCGCGCTGCACGACCAGCAGGTCGTCGAGGTCGGCCGGTGGCTCGAACGTCTGCTCCAGCAGGTCGCACGAGGAGATCCCCGAGACGAGGTAGGTCCGGACCCGCGCCACGTCGTCGGCCGGGCCGGCGTCCACCTCCCAGCCGCGCCGGGTCCGCACGACCCGGTAGGGCTCGATGACCCGCTCGCCGGCGCCCGGTCGCCACTGCCGCGCATAGGTGATGCGCACCCGCCGGTGTTGCTGCGCGGCCCGGTAGAGCGACTGAGCCGTGGCCGCGCGCCACTCGGGCGCCGAGTCGCCGTCGGCAGGGAGCAGCGCGTCGCGGAAGGCGTCCAGCGCCGACCGCAGCACGTCGTTGTCAGGCTCGAGCGCGAGCAGGTCGTTGCCCGCGGCGAAGAGCCGCCCCAGCTGCTCGGCGCCGAGGTGGTCGACACCGAGCTCCTGCTCCGGGTCGGGCGACACCACGCGCACCCACTGCGCCGTGCGCGGGTCGACCTCGTCGTCCTCGGCGCCGGGTGCGTAGAACTCGACGACCGGCTGTCCGAAGCTGCCGAGCTCCACCAGGTCGGCCCGGTAGTAGGCGAGCACCACCTCGCGCAGGTCGTCCGGGTCGACCCCGAGGTCCGCCGCGAGGTCGGCGACCGGCAGCCCGTCGGGATGCAGCTCGAGGATGCCGAGCGCTCGCGGCAGGGCCGCCAGCCGCTTCGCGTAGCCGGCCAGCTGGCTCATCGCGTCCCCACCATCGCGCGCAGCTCGGCCAGCATCTCGTCGCGTACGTCGTCGGGGGCCACGACGCGCACCCGTGTGCTCAGCTCGTAGAGCCGCCAGCGGAAGACAGCACGGTTCGTGACGACGTACGTCGTCAGGGACTCGCCTGCGCCGTCTTCCGTGCGGGTCGGTGGTCCGAGCAGGTTCTCCACCAGCACCAGCTGGTCCGGCTCGACCGCGAGCACCACCTCGGTCGGCGGGTCCTCGCCCCAGCTGAGCGGGTCGAGGGTCGGCCGGCTCACCTCGTCCAGCACGTCGGCCGAGCCGGGGTCGCCGAGGGCGACGTCGCTCATCCGCGAGACGACGTACTCCTTGACGATCCCGCTGCCCTCCTCGCGGGCGCGGAGGTACCAGCCGGACGGGCCGCTGTGCACCTGGCCGGGGTGCACGACGCGCGGCTCGCCCTTGTAGGTGAAGCGGACGAGGCAGTGCCGGGTGGTGCCGCGCTGGACGAGGTCGAGGGTCGGCGGCGACGGGTTCGCGGCGCTCGGCGCAGTCGGCAGGTCGGTGGCGCCGAGATGGCCGCCCAGGTCGTCGAGGCCGGCGGCGAGCGCGGCGCGGAGCAGCTCCCCCCGCTGCTCGGGGGTAAGCAGGACCTGCAGCCGGTTGTCACGGGCCCGCATGACGTAGACCCCGTCGGCGCCGGCTTCCGCGACGTTGCGCACGTCGTAGCCGAGGAGGTTGAGCTGGTCGATGTCGCGGCTGAGCATCCGGCGACGGGCCTCGGGCGCCGCGTCGGCCGACCCGAGGGCTGTGAGCATGACCGGCAGCGGTGCGCCCTGGGGATGCTGGGTCAGCGCGCCGATCAACCGGACCAGGCGCTCCATCGGCGCCGACTGATCACGGCCGGGCGCGGGCATCGGCGTCTCCCCTCGAACGTGTGGGCCTGCGTGTCCCAACCTCTCACGGCGGCTTGGTGGCGCCGGACGACATAGGTTCGTGTCGTGACGATGCCCCTGGTCGAGGGCGGGCGCCCGATCGCGCGGTTCCACGTGCTCGGCTTCCCGGTGACCGTGGACATCTCGTTCCTCATCGTCATCGGGATCCTCGGGTGGTACCCCGGCGTCGACGTCCGCGACGTGGTCATCTGGGTCGTCCTCGCCACGGTCTCGGTGCTGGTGCACGAGCTGGGCCATGCGGTCGTCGCGCGCAGCACCGGCGCCTCGCCAGTGATCACGCTGGCCGGCCTCGGCGGTCTGACGTCGTACGTCCCGCCCGTGCCGGTGTCAAGGGCCCGCTCGGTCGCCATCTCGGTCGCCGGTCCTGCCGTCGGCATCGTCATCGGCCTCGCGCTGGTCGCGGTCGACGTGGCCGTCGACGTGCGCTCCGACCTGTGGTCCTCCGTCCTGTCGCTCGGCATCTTCATCACCTTGGCCTGGAGCGTGCTCAACCTGCTGCCGATCCTGCCGCTGGACGGTGGGCAGACGATGCGCGAGCTGCTGCCGGGCAGCCCTGCGCAGCGTGAGGTGCGGGCCGCGGTGGTGTCGGTCGTCACCGCCGTTGTCATCGCGGTGGTGGCGGTACGCCTTGGCTACGTCTTCGGGGCCTTGATGGCGCTCTTCCTCATCGCGGCCAACGTGATGACGATCCGGCAGGCCCGCGAGGTCAAGCAGCTCGACGTCAGCCAGCAGGTCTCCCGGCTGCTGTGGGCCGGGCGGGTCGACGACGCACGCCACCTGGCCGGCGAGCGCTCGGGTGAGCTCGAGCAGCGGATGCTGGACGTCCTGGCCGTGGTCGGACCGGGTGACGAGGATGGGGCGGCGATGGCGCGGTTGCGGTCGGCGGCCCAGCACCCCTCCGACCCGATCGGCTCGACCCTGCTGCTGCTGGCAGACCGGGCCCGCCGGGACTGGTCGTCGGTCGCGGAGACCGTGCGTTCCGCGCCGGCGCTGGGCTCGGCCGCAGTCGTGGCCGTCCAGAACGCCGCGCACGCCGAAGGCGGGGACCGCCCGAGCGCCGAGATCGGGCAGGCCTACCTCGACCGGACCGGCCGGCCGGAGTTCGACGGCCCGGGGCACCCGGCGCACATCGCCTACAACACGGCGTGCGGCTGGGCGGCCGTCGGTGAGCTCGAGCGGGGCCTGGCCGCCTTCCAGCGAGCGGCAGAGCTCGGCTTCGCCGACCTGACGACCGTTGACAGCGACCCCGAGATGGCCCCGCTGCGTCCGATGCCGGGCTTCGACGAGGCCCGCGGCGTCATCCGAAAGCGGGCGCTCGCGCAGGCCGACACCCCGCCGCCCGGCCCCTGACCGGCCAGGTGCCGCACGCGGGCTCGGCGGTGCGTCCCTTCCGGATCCGTGTGGCTGCAACGCCTGCCGTAGGGCTCCTACTCGCGCCGATCCGGAAGGGACGCACCGCGGCTCGGGTGAGGTCGCCTGCGAAAGTTGCGGTGGCGGCACCTCACGAGCCAGGCGGCGACTGGGTGGACCGCTGCCGGGACCTGATCAGCCGGCGCGCACCTTCTGTCGGATCCGGTCGACGGTCGACGGGTCCAGGAGCCGCCGGCGTGCCCTGAGCCAACCGGACAGGCAGTCGCCGTGAATGTAGACAACCCGGTCGCTTTCGACGACCTGCTGCTCGAAGGGCGCCCAGATGACGACCACGCTTTGCACCCAGGTTCGAACGCCAGTCAACCGCTCGATCGCATCCTTCTGCCGGAACCCGAGACCTCTCATTCGGCGCGCCAGTCCGGTGGGGGACCACGCGGCGTCCGGGTTGTCGCGAGGAGTGATCGTCGGCGTCCCGCCTTCGACAGTGACCTCTCCAAACCACCGTTTCGAGTCGAGCACGAATACGCCTGCCTCGCTCACCACGAGGTGGTCGACATTCCCGTAGAGGCCCGCCAGGTCGTGCTCGACGAGCCAGCCCTCTCGCTCAAGCGGGCGCAGTGCCTTCTCGGTCATCCGCTCGCCCTCCGCGCCGTCCTGCCACTGCTCGATATGACGCGGAACCGCATCGCGCACCCAGAGCCACATGCTGAAGGCCACCCCGAAGATGCAACCTGCGAACCAGGCCCAAGGTGCCGGTAAGGCCGCTCCGAAGAGGGCCACGGCCATGACCGACCAGAGCACCACGCGGAATCTGGGAAGGACACGACGGCGCCATCGGCGGCGCAACAGCTTGTACCGGGCCTGTGCGGACCGGCCTGCGCGTGGACGCCGTTGCCTCATGATCCCCCGTTCATGAGCACGTGATCGGCCAATAGTGCGACAAACTCAAGTCCATGTCCTGCCGACTCGCAGGTGAGTAGGGCCCAAGGCGCTTCCGCGAAAACGTCGCATCCACACCGACGCCGAGGGTCGCAGAACGGCTCAGTCGTTGCAGCGGAGGACGAGCAGGGCGATGTCGTCGTCGCCGGTCTCGGCCCGGCCGGCGTCGAGGAGGGCGTCACAGACCTCGTCCGGCGTGGCGCCGCCCACGGCGGCGAAGGCGTCGGCCAGGGTGCCGATGCTGTCCTCGAGCATCTCCTCGCGCCGCTCCACCAGCCCGTCGGTGTAGAGCAGCAGTGTGCAGCCGGGCGGCAGGTCGACGACCTGGTCCACCCGCTCGCTGCCCTGATCCACGCCGAGCAGCAGGTTGGGCCGGGCCTCGAGCCGCTCGACCGAGCCCTCGGCGGTCCGCAGCAGCGGCGGCAGGTGCCCGGCGTTGCTCCAACGCAGCTGACGCACCCCGTCGGGCGCCGACGGCAGGGACTCGACTCGGGCGAGCACGGCAGTGGCGAGGGTCTCGAGCTCGAGCCCGTTCAAGGCGGTGTCGAGCCGCTCGAGCAGCCTGGCCGGCCCGTCGTCGGAGTCGAAGGCCAGACCGCGCAGCAGGTTGCGGACCTGACCCATGGTGGCGGCTGCCGCCCGGTCGTGCCCGCTCACGTCACCGACGACGAGCATGGTCGCCCCCGACGCGTTGACGAAGGCGTCGTACCAGTCGCCGCCGATCTGGGCCGCTTCTGACGCAGGCTGGTAGCGGACGGCGATGTCGAGGGCGTCCGGGGTCGGCGGCTGGGTCAACAGCGAGCGTTGCAGGGTCTCCGACATCTGCTGGACCGCGTCCGCGGCCGCACGCTCCGCCTCGAGGTGCTGAACCCGGTCCAGTGCTTGTCCGCACAAGGCCGCGAACACGTCGAGGAGGGCGACCTCCTCGGGAGTGAAGGTCCGTTCGTCGATCCACGACACGTCCAGGGCGCCGATGAGTCGTTCACCCGCGTGGAGGGGCAGCGCCGCCCAGGCGGCGCGGCCGCTGACGACGTACACCTCGCCCATCACCGGCGACCACTCCAGCGCGCTGCGCACTGTCGGCAGCAGGACCCGGGTGCCGGTCCGGGCGGCAGACGCGACCGGCAGCGGGCTGTCGAGCGGCAGCTCCCGGTGCTCGATCTGCAGCTGGGGCACCAGGCGCGTGCTGCTGGCGACTGACACCACGCCACGGTCGTCGTCCCGGATCGCGATCGCGCCGCCCTGGGCGCCGAGGACCGGCAGGCCGCTGCCGATCACGGCCTGCTCCAGGTCGCGCACCGACTCGGCTCGCACCAGGTCGAGGGCGACTCGGGACAGTTCCGCGATCTGCGACGCGGCCCGGCGTCGTCCGGACTCGGCAGCGGCGAGCTCGCGCCGGGCGAGGACATCCGCGTCCTGAGCCCCGTCGGTGATGTCGCGGCCGGTCGCGACGATGAAATCTCCCCCCTGCTGGTCGCGCACGGGAGTCAGCGAGAGGTCGACGATCCGCTCCTCGCCGGAGGCGACGAAGTACCTGCTGGACTTGCGCAAGGGCTGGCCGGACGAGACGACCTGGTCGCACCACCGCCGCACCTGGTCGGCGACCTCGTCATCGAGGCGCCACCACCCGCACTCCCAGAACGGGCTCCCGATCGTGCTCTCGCGGTCGAAGCCGCAGCCTTCGATGGAGAGCCGGTTGGCGTCGAGGACGCGACCCGTGGCGTCGAGGAGCCCCGAGAACACGAGGGGAGTCTCGAAGATGGCGTGGAACCAGCGCGCGGGCAGCGAGTCACCGCCGGCTGCGCGCAGCCCCAGGCGCAGGCCTGCCGGGCCGGGCGACAGGTTGCCGACCACCTCGGACTCGTCCTCGCGCAAGGCCGTCCTCTCCGCTGCCGGGCAGCCGGACACGGAGGACGTTCCTCCGGCAGGGGCTGTCCGTCTCGACGTTACCCACGGGTCACCAAGTTCTCACCCGCCAATTTCGGGCCGCAGAGGTACTCGCCGGGACTGATCAGCCGTTCTCGGCGAGGTGGAGCAGAACGGCTTTGACCCGTTTGTGCACCTCTGTCTCCTGGGCCAGCCCCAGCTTGGAGAAGATCGCGTTGATGTTCTTCTCGACGGCCCGAACCGAGAGCACCAGGGTGGCCGCGATCGCCGAGTTGTCCTTGCCGCTGGCCATCTCGGCCAGCACGTCCTTCTCCCGCGGGGTGAGGACGGCGGTCACGGACCGGCCGCTGCGGGCCCGGACCAGCGCGTCGACCACCTTCGGGTCGACCACCGACCCGCCGCGGGACACCTCGTGCAGCGCTGCGACCAGTTGGCCAGGGTCCGACATCCGCTCCTTCAGCAGGTACGCCCGACCGCGGGACCCGTCGCCGAGCAGCGCCAGCGCGAACTCCGGGTCGTCGTACTGGCTGAGCACCACGACGCCGATCGACGGCTGCGAGGCCCGGATCTCGGCCGCCGCTCGGACGCCCTCGTCGGTCAGGGTCGGCGGCATCCGGATGTCCGTCAGCACCGCGTCCGGCTGTTGCTCGGCGACCGCCATCATCAGGTCCTCGTACCGCTCGCAGACCGCGACGACGTCGACCGTCGGGTCGCTCGCGAGCATGCTGCGCAATCCCTCGCGGACCAGCAGGTTGTCCTCCGCGATGACGACGCGCAGCGGCGTCGCATGGTCGACAGGCTCCTCGACAAGAGTCATGGCCCGACAGTAGGCAGGAGGAGGCGCCCTGTCCGGAAGGCCGGCAGGTCGCCCGACCGTGGTGCCCGCACCACAGTCGCACCGCCCTCGGCCGGTCCACACTGGCGAACGTGAGCCTCCGGCACCGGGTCCTCGCGGCGGCGGTCCTTGCGCTGACCGCAGTCGCGGTCGTGCTCGTCGTCGCCGCCATCGGTCACCGCAGCGACCCCCGCGTGTCGGTCGGTTTCGTGATCGTCAGCGTCGTGGCCGGGCTGGCTTTCGGTGCCGTCGGCCTCGTGCTCGTCAGCGAGCGGCCCGGCAACGTGCTGGGACCGATCCTCGCCGTCGCTGGTGTGGCCCTTCTCGCCGAGTTCGTCGGACGCGAGATGGCGTTCTCGGCGATCGAGGCACCCGGCACCGCGCCGATGTGGGCCAGGACGCTGGTCTGGGCGGGGCTCGTGGTGGACCCGCTGTTCTTCCCGGTCCCGATCGCCCTGGCCCTGCTGCTCTTCCCGGACGGCAACCCCCCGTCGTCCCGATGGCGACCGGTCGTCTGGGCCGCTGCCGTGGTCACCGCGGCCCGGATGGCCGTCGCAGCGGTCGCCCCCGGGCCGCTCCCGATCGACAGCTACGGCTGGCACCTGCGCTGGCACGGCCTCGTCAGCGGCGAGGTGGCCGACGCTCTGCGGACGCTCGACTCGATCCTGCTGCCGGTGTCGCTCCTCGTCCTCCTGCTCGCGGTGGTGTCAGTGGCCATCCGCTACAGCAGGTCTGCGGGCGAGGACCGCCAGCGGCTCAAGCCGCTCGCGGTGATCGGCCTCGCGGCCGTCGCCGGACTGCTGCTGCAGCCGGTCCCCGGGCTGCACGGTGTCGGGGTCGTGCTGCTCGTCACCTCGGTGGCTCTGCTGCTGCCGCTCGCGCTGGTGGTCGGCGCGCTGCGCTACCGGGTCTGGGACATCGACCCCTTCCTGGTGTCCGCCCTGGTGTACGGCGGCCTCGCCCTGGTGGTGGCCAGCGCGTATGCCGTCGTCGTCACGGTTACCGCGTCGGTGGCTGGCGCGCCGGCACCTGATCTTGGCCCGGCGCTGGTCGCGGTGTTCCTCGTCGCCCTGCTGCTCGGCCCCCTGCGCCGCGGGGTCGAGCACGCCGCTCGACGGTTGGTGTACGGGGGGCGAGCCACGCCGTACGAGCTGCTGGCCCGCCTGCCGCGTCGGCTCGCGCACGCCCCGGCGCCCGACGACGTGCTGCCGCGTATCGCCGACGCGCTTGTCACCGGCCTCGGCGTGCCGCGGGCACGAGTGACCGCTGACGCCGGCGGCGCCGAGCTGGTCGCCTGGGCGCCCGGGCCGCCCAAGGGCGGCGAGCCGGACCTGGTCGTGGTCCCAGTGCGCCACCTCGGCCATGACGTCGGCGAGATCGCGGTCCAGGCGGTAGGGGAGCGGCTGCTCGGCGTGGCCGACCGCCGGCTGCTGCATGACCTGGCTGCACAGGCCGGCCCGTTGCTGCGCTCGGTGGCGCTGTCGGCCGAGCTGGAGCGCCGGCTGGAGCAGATCACCGAGCAGTCGGCGCTACTCGCAGCCAGCCGGGAGCGCCTGGCTGCGGCGCAGGTCGAGGAGCGCCGCCGGCTCGAGCGCGACATCCACGACGGCGCCCAGCAGCAGCTTGTCGGCCTCGCCGTGCGGCTGCAGGAAGCCGAGACCGCCGCGGCCAGCGGTGACGTCGCGGAAGCCGCCGAGCAGCTCCGTGGGGCGCGGGCCGACCTCGACCGCTGCATCGACGACTTGCGCGAGCTGGCCCGCGGCATCTACCCGCCGGTCCTCACTGCGCGTGGGCTCGGCCCCGCCCTGAAGGCGCGCGCGCGAGCCGGCGGGAACGACGTGCGGGTCGTCGTCGGGCCGGGGCTCGACGGTCGCCGGCTGCCCACCGCGGTCGAGACGGCGGTCTACTTCACTGCGCTCGAGGCGCTGCAGAACACCGCCAAGCACGCGCCCGACGCCCTGGTCGACGTGTCGATCGACGCCGACGACAGCGAGCTGCGCTTCGCGGTGACCGACGACGGTCCGGGCTTCGACCCGGGCTCGCTCGACGGAGCAGGCAGCGGCCTGGTCGGGATGGCCGACCGGCTCGGCGCCGTCGGCGGCACGCTCGACGTCGCGCCCCGGCCCGGCGGAGGCACGACGGTGCGCGGCCGGGTGCCGCTGACCTGAGGCGCGACCGGTGTCGGGTCCTCGTGCCTGCACGGTCGTCGCGGTCCGTGGACCGGCGCACCGTGGGTGTCGCGCGCCCGGCCGTCGGGCGCACGGCCGGAGGGACCCGCTATGACCACGTCCACGACCTTGTCGGCGCTCACTCGTCGCTGACGGCCCGAGGTGTGGCAGATTCGTCGCCGTGGTGCTCGCCTTCGCCGACGGACTCGAGCTCGACACCGCGCTATTCGAGCTGCGTCGGGGTGGGCAGGCGGTGCCGCTGGAGCCGCAGGCGTTCGACGTCCTGGCCTACCTGGTGGCCCACCGCGACCGGGTCGTGCCCAAGGAAGAGCTGATGGACGCGGTGTGGGGCGGCCGGTTCGTTTCCGAGGCCGCGGTCACCAGCCGGATCAAGCAGGCCCGTCGCGCGGTCGGCGACGACGGGCAGGCGCAGCGGGTGATCCGCACCGTCCATGGTCGCGGATACCGCTTCGTCGCGCCCCTCGACGACGCCGTGACCGCGACGGCAACGGACCCGGTGCCGGCCGATGACGGCGGCTGGGTCAGCCCGGTGCGCTACACGACCAGCGACGGGCTGCACATCGCCTTCCAGCTGAGTGGACGCACCGACGGCAGCGGCCCGGACATCGTCCTGAGCTCAGGGTTCGTGTCCCACCTCGAGCTGGACTGGGCCGACCCGGCGCACGCGCACTTCCTGCACCGGCTCGGGACGATGGGCCGGCTGGTCCGCTACGACAAGCGCGGCACCGGCATGTCGGACCGGCCGCCCGGGGTGCCCGACCTCGAGACGCGGATGCATGACGTGCTCGCCGTGATGGACGCGGCCGGGTCGGACCGGGCCGTGCTCGTCGGCTACTCCGAGGGCGGGCCGCTGTCGATCCTGATGGCTGCGACCCACCCGGAGTGCGTGCAGTCGCTGGTGCTCTACGCGTCCTACGCCAAGCGCACCTGGTCGCCGGACTACCCCTGGGGGCAGGAGCAGGAGGCGCGGATCGCCTACACCGACGAGCTGGTGTCCCGGTGGGACTGGGAGGCGGACGCCCGGAAGCGCATCCCGTCCGGTGACGAGTCGGTGCAGCGGTGGTGGGGCCAGCGGATGCGAGCGGCCGCGACCCCGACGACCGTGCGGGCGCTCATGGACATGAACTCCCGCGTCGACGTCCGCCACACGCTGTCCGCCGTCCGGGTGCCGACCCTGGTGCTGCACCGCACCAGGGACGCCCTGTTCCAGGTAGCGGAGGCCGAGTACATCGCCGACCGGATTCCCGGCGCGCGGCTGGAGGTGCTCGACGGGGTCGACCACTTCGTGTCCGGCGACCCGGACCAGATCCTCGATGCGATCGAGCCCTTCGTCGCCGAGACCCAGGCACCGCCCGAGCCCGAGCTGGCCCTGGCCGCGCTGGTCGCCGTGTCCGGCGCCGGTGGCGACGCGGTGGTTGCCGACCTGGTGCGCGCCCGAGGGCGTGCTCGACGCACGCCCGACGGCCGGCCGGTCGTCGTCTTCGACGGGCCCGCCACAGCGGTCCGGGCCACGCTCGGCGCCCGCCGCCCGGACACCGCGATCGGCGTCGCGGTCGCCGAGGTCGAGCGGGACGCGGAGGTCGTCGCGGCGTACGGCGTCCAGGCAGCTCTGGACATCGCCGACGCGGCACCGGCCGGCGAGGTGTGGCTCTCGGCCACCGTCGGCGCGCTGCTGGCCGGCTCCGACGTCGCGGTGGAGCCGGCCGGCAGGGCACCCCAGCTCGGCGTCGACCAGCCCGTCCTCCGCCCCGCCTGAGCGCGCAGAACAAGGGGAAGGCCCGGCACACGGGATCGGCCGCAGCACGGCCCTTCCGGCTGCAGCCCCACCAACGCCAAGGCCCGCCACGCCCGATCAGGGCGAGGCGGGCCTCCGCGGACGGGGACCGTCAGGCAGCCGCCACGTCGACGGTGACCGGCACGCCGTTGGTGATGACGTCGAACACCGCCGACCGGGCCCGCGACTGGTCGACCAGCTTGGCCAGCTGCTCGGCCGCCGCCTCGCCGTCGACGTGGAAGACGACGCGGATGCCCTCGTAGCCGTTGCGCACCTCGGGGTCGATGCCGAGGATGCCGCGCAGGTCGATGTCGCCCTCGACGGTCGCGGTGACGCCGTTGAGGTCGATGCCGCGGGCGGCCGCGATGTTGGCCAGGCCGCTCATCAGGCAGGCGCCGAGCGCGTTGAGCAGCAGCTCGGCCGGCGTCGGCGCGTGGTCGGCACCGACGAGGACGGCCGGGTGGTCGGCCTCGATGGTGGTCGGGGCCGCGTGCTGGTGCTCCTGACCGGCGCCGTAGAAGCCGGTGATGGTGCCCTTGTTGTGGGTCCCGCTGACCCACTCGTGCGACGAGCGGAACTGGAAGCGGGCCAGCTCGGGCTGGTTCTTCACGACGCCGATGGTGGCGAAGAGCGTCTCGACGTCGACGCCGTTGCGGCGTGGTGCGGTGGTCTCGGTGAGAGACATGGATGGTCCTCCGTACTTGTTGTGGTGGGTCTCAGGCGGCGACGGCCGCCGCCGGAAAGGGCAGTGCTGCGAGGTCCTCCGCCTCGCGCTCGAGCGCGTCGGAGAGCTGGATCTGCAGCTCGACGAAGCGCTCGGGGGCCGGGAACGCGCTCAGGTCCCTCGTGATGGAGAAGACCTCACGCAGGGCCGCGTCGCGCCGGACGTGGTAGCCGGTGAGGGCGTCCTGCTCGCACTCGGGGTTGCGCAGCGCGGTGTCGACGGCGCCGGCGAGGAGCTCGGCGTCGCGGAAGGCGTCGGTGATGCCGTGCCCGGTGACCGGGTCGCGGTGGTAGCCGGCGTCGCCGACCAGTGCCCAGCCACCCGAGGACCGTCCGGCCCCGCGGGGAAGCGGGCGGCCGACCGGGCGACGTACGACGTTGGGCAGGTCGGCCCGGCCACGGACCGGAGCCAGCACCCGGCCGGCGCGCACCCGGGCGCCGAGCGACGGGGAGGCCGCGGAGATCGCTGCGAGCAGGCCGCCGACCCGCTCCGGGCCGGGGGAGTGCAGCATCCCCAGCGTCCGGGTGGGCGCACCGAGCCAGACGCAGGCGTGGCCGTCGTTGGTCGGGAAGATGCCGGCGAAGGCGTCCCGGGCGACGTGGAACTCGTACGCGACCCCGTCGGTCTCGAGAGGCACGTCGGCCACGTAGGTGTAGAAGGTGCCGGTGCTGGACGGTGACGAGTGCAGCATCTCGGCGCCCAGCCAGCCGGCCATCCGCGAGCGCACGCCGTCGGCGCCGATGACCAGGTCGGCCTCGACGGTCACGGGCTCCCCTCCGGGCCCGCGCCCGTCGACACCGACCACCCGGCCGTCGGCCCGGCGGCGAACGCCAGTGACGGTCACGCCGGTGCGCATCGTGGCGCCGGCCCGGACCGCGGCGGCCTGCAGGACGGAGTCGAGGGCGTGCCGGCGGGGCGCGACGAGATGGTTGACCCCGGCCCGGTGCTTGATCCGGCGCACGTCCTGCCGCTGGCCGAGCCGGAACAGGACCTCGCGGACGGCGGGCGCGCCGGTCGCGTGCACCTCGTCGAGCAGGCCCCAGCGGGACAGCTGGACGACGCCGCCGCGGGCGATGCCATGGGTCGAGACCGTGTCGCTCGGGAAAGGCGACCGGTCGAGGAGCACGACGTCGTGCCCGGCGCGGGCCAGCAGCATCGCCGTGGCGGCCCCGGCGACGCGGGCACCGACGACGACGACCTGGTGGCGCTGGATCGTGCTTGCTCGGCTGTTCACGCTGCAGAGCCTGCGCGCCGCGGCCCGGTGAGTGCTTGGGGACGATGTGGAGACGGTGTGGAGATGGGCTGACGGTCACTCACAACAAGGCCCAGCTGCCGAGTCCGGGGTGGCGCAGCACAGGCTGTCCGAGCGGACGTCCGGCGCCGGGTCGTCGTCGAGGACGGTGTAGAACTCCCAGGCTCCGAGGGGGACGTCCGGCACGTCCACCCAGACCTTGTCCTGCCTGGCGTGGCAGCACACGTCCGACTCGGCCACCGAGTGGGCCAGCCCGCGGGCGGCGAACTGCTCCGCGGCGGCCCGGACGTCGTCGGCAGAACCGAGCTCGACACCCAGGTGGTTGAGCGCAGACGTCCCGTGCGGATTCTCGAAGAGCACGAGCTTGAGCGGTGGGTCGCTCAGCAGGAAGTTGGCATAGCCGGGTCGCTCCTTGCTCGGACCCTGTCCGAACACGGCCGTGTAGCGCTCGACGGCAACGCCGAGGTCCGAGACGTTGAGCGCGAGCTGCAGGCGGCTGGAGGTCATCGGGGGCTCCTTCACTGGTCCCGCCGGTCGGCGGATGGCAGGAAGGAGGACGAAGCGCCCGACCGAGGGACGCAGGTGGTCCCGGCCGCCTTTGGTCGGTGCGTCCCCCAGGCGTTCGCTTCGTCTATATGGTGAGAGCACGAGGAGGAGCCCATGCCCGTGGAGGCACGACCGGTCAGGATCGACATGGGCCCAGGCACCGTCGAGACCGTCTCCCACCAGGACGTCCAGTGGGCCGAGACCCTGCGCCGGATCCGGGCATTCGTGACCAGTCGGACAGGCGATCCCGAGCTCGCGGCCGACATCACCCAGGACGTCGTCGTCCGCAGCATCGCCTCCGGGGCGCTGGACCGGGTCGACGACGTCACCGCATGGCTCTACCGCTCGGCCCGCAACGCCCTGATCGACCACTACCGCACCCGCCGGCCGCACGGTGAGCTGCCCGACCTGGACCTGTGGCCGGACCCTGAGACGTCCACGGACCTGCCCAACGAGGCGACCCGGGAGCTCGCCCGCTGCCTGCAGCCGCTGCTGGATCGGCTGCCGCCGGAGTCGCGCGACGCGCTGACCCGGGTGGACCTGGAGGGGCAGACCCACCAGCAGGCCGCTGACCAGCTCGACATCTCGGTGTCCGGTATGAAGTCGCGCGTCCAACGAGCCCGTCGCCGACTCAAGGACCAGGTCACCGGCTGCTGCCCGGTCGAGCTGGACCGTTCCGGCGCGGTCATCGGCTACCGAGCGCCGGGGGACGGCTGCAACTGCGGCTCCTGACCGGGCGGAGTCTCCACGGGATCACCAGTCGATCCCCACGCCCTCGCCAAGCCTCACCCGGCGGTACGTCGCACAGTTCTCAGCATGACCACCACTGCGCTCGCCCCCGCGGCCCCGGGCCACGCCTCGACCGCTCCCCGGTCCACGCCTGCCGAGGGCGTCGACCGAGCGGCCGGCCGCCGCGCCTTCCTCGACGGGGTGCGGGCGATGCTGCCGCTGCTAGCCGGCGTGGCGCCGTTCGGTCTGGTCATCGGGGTGACCGTCGCCGAGGCCGGCGTCCCGCACCTGGCCGGTTGGTCGCTGTCCTGGCTGGTCTACGCCGGTAGCGCGCAGCTGGCGGCGGTCGGGCTGCTCGGCGGCAGCGCGTCGGCGGCGGTCGTCGTGGCCAGCGTGGCCGTGATCAACCTGCGGGTCGGCCTCTACGGCGCCGCGCTCGCCCCGCACTGGCGGGGCACCAGCTGGTGGTGGCGGGTGCTCGCCGGCTACCTGCTGATCGACCCGTCGTTCGCCGTCGGCAGCCAGTCCTACGACGGCTCGCGGTCGGCCCGGCTCGCGCACCGGCACTATCTCGGCGGCGCGCTCGTGCTCTGGGCCGGCTGGCTGACCGTCACCGGTCTCGGGGTGACCGTCGGCGCCGTCCTGCCGTCGGCCCTGCACCTGGAGTCGATCGGCCCGCTCTACATCGTGGCGCTGGTCGTGCTCAGCGTCCGGACGAAGGCGACCTGGGTCGCCGTCAGCGTCGCGACAGTCACCGCGGTCGGCGCCTCGCTGCTGCCCCTGCACCTGGGCCCGGCCGTCGGCATGATGGCCGGCCTGCTCGCCGGCTCGATCGTCCTGAGGAGGACCGCATGAGCACCTGGACCGTCGTCCTGCTGGCCGGCCTGGCCACCCTCGCGATCCGGCTGGTGCCGGTGGCCGTGCTGTCGACCCGCCCGGCGCCGGCCTGGCTGGAGCGGGTCGGCCCCCTGACCGCGCCGGTGGCGTTCGCCGCGCTCGGCGCCTCCTCGATCACCGGCGCGGCGGCCGGCGGGCCGGCCGAGCTGGTCCCGCTGCTCGCCGCGGTGGCGGTGGCCGGGGTCGTCGCGCGACGTACCCGCTCGACCTCCTGGGCCGTCGCCACCGGCATGGTGACGCTCTGGGCAGGCGTCGCGCTCGTCGCCTACGGGGGCTGACCGCCGGCCCTTAACTGGGTAGCCGTCACCGATCCGGCGCCGGCCGCACGCGACGACCGTCGGGGTGTCACGCACACCACGACCGAGGAGATCCCGTGCGCATCCTGTTCACCTCCACCGCAGGGCTGGGCCACGTCCACCCGCTGCTGCCGTTCGTCCGCGCCGCGCAGGCTCGTGGCGACGACGTCCGGCTTGCCATCCCGACCGGCGCCCAGCCGGCGGCGGCCGGCTTCGGCGTCCCGCTCGTGCCGACCGGCGTCCCTGTCCCGGCCGAGGCCGGACCCTTCTGGGCGGCCCTCTTCGAGCAGGCCGACCAGGACAGCTACGTCATCGGCCGCTGGTTCGGCGGCCTGTGCACCCGGGCCGCGCTGCCCGCCGTCCACGCGGAGGTCGAGGCGTGGGCGCCCGACCTCGTCGTCAGCGAGGCGGCGGAGGTCGCCGGCCCGCTGTGCGCCGAGCTGGCCGGCATCCCGCACGTGACGGTGGGCTGCACCGCCCTGGCCGGCCCCGGCTACGTCTCCGCGGTGCTGGTGGCCGAGGTCAACACCGCCCGCCGGATGCTCGGCCTGCCCGAGACCGACGAGGTGCCCTGGGACCGGGCGACCACCACCTACGTCACGGCCGTCCCGCAGGTGCTCTGGGGCTCGCCCGACGAGGTGCCGGCCGGCACCCGGCTGGTCCGCCACGAGGACCCCGAGGGCCCGGTGCACGTCGAGGTCCCCGCGCCGCGGGAGCCCGGTCGCCGGCCGACCGTCTACGCCACGCTGGGCAGCGCGGCACCGGGCTTCGCGTCGGCGGCGGACGCCTACGCCGCCGTGCTCGCCGGCCTCGGCCGGCTCGACGCTGACGTGCTCTTCACCGTCGGCTCGTTCGACCTGAGCGCTGTCGGCCCGGTGCCGGCCAACGTCCGGGTCGAGTCGTACGTCGCCCAGTCGGTCGCGATGGCCTGCGACGTCGTGGTGAGTCACGGCGGCAGCGGTACCACGATCGCGGCGCTGACGCGGGGAATCCCGCAGGTGGTCGTCCCGCTCTTCGCCGACCAGCCGCACAACGCGGCCCGCATCGCGGCAGCGGGGATCGGCGAGGCGGTGGACGTGCGCTCGGCTGCCGAGACGCTCGCCCCCGCGGTCGAGAGGGTGCTCGGCGACGTGTCGTACCACCGGGCAGCCGGCCGGGTCGCCTGCGACCTCGCCGCCCTGCCCACGCCGGCCGACGTGCTGGCGGACCTGATCCCGGTCGCGGTTCACTGACCGGGTGCCGGGAGAGCTGCGGGCGCGGGCCCTCGTCGGCCGTGACGAGGAGCTTGCCGAGGTCCGGGCCGCCCTCGAGGCGCTCGGGCGGGGGCAGGGCGGTCTGCTCCTGGTCACCGGCGAGGCCGGCGTCGGGAAGTCACGCCTGCTGGCCGAGGTGCGGTCGTACGCCGCCGAGGCCGGTGCGGCCGTCCTGCCAGGGCGTGCCGTGCCGGGCTCGGCACCGCTGCGCCCGCTCAGCGAGGCGCTGCTGGCCGGCTACCGCGGCCGGCCGGTGCCCGAGGCCGCGACGCTGCGCCCGTTCCGCGCCGCGCTGGGCCGGCTGCTCCCGGCGTGGGCACCGACCGACGGCACGCCCGGCACCGCCGGCACCGACCTTGCGGACCACGGCGTGGACGCGCCGGTGGTGTTGGGGGAGGCAATGCTCGAGCTGGTCGCGGTGACCGGCCCCTCGGCCGGGACGGTGCTCACGCTCGAGGACCTGCACCGGGCCGACCCGGACACGCTGTCAGTCCTGGACCACCTCGCCGTGGCAGCCGGGGCCGGCCCGCTGCTCGTGGTCGCGACCGCCCGCGCCGACGAGCCGGGCTCCGCCCTCGGGCCGCGCCCGCTGGCCGGGGCCCGCCGGCTCTCGCTCGCGCGGTTGCCACCGGCCGCGGCCGCCGCGGTCGCGCTGGACTGCGCGCACGGGCACCCCCTGCCGGCGGACGTCGTGGAGTTCGTCGTCGCCAAGGCCGACGGCCTGCCGCTGCTCGTCGAGGAGGTCCTGGCCGGCCTGGTCGAGACCGGGGCGCTGGTGACCGGCGCCGAGTGGACCCGGGCCGGTGAGCTGGTCGCGGCGGTGCCGGCCGGCCTGCGGCACCTGGTGCAGACCCGGCTGGACCGGCTCGACCCCGTTGCACGGACCGTCGTCGAGGCGCTCGCGGTCGGCGGGCCGGACGTCGGCTGGCGGGTCGTCGCCGCGGCGCTCGGCCTCGAGGAGGCCGCGGTGGTGGCCGCGATGCGGGCGGCGCTCGACGTGCACCTGCTCACGGCGTCCGACCGGGTCACCGGCCCGGCCACCGACGTCGACGAGTCGGGCGGGCTCGCGTGGCGGCACGACCTGACCCGCGAGGCGGTGCTGGCGCTGGTGCTGCCGCCCGAGCGGCAACGGCTGGCCGGTGCGCTGGCCGACGCGCTCGTCGGTGCGGGGGAGGCGGGCGGGCGGTGGTCCCTGGTCGCCGAGCTGCGGCTGGCCGCCGGGGAGCCGGCTGCGGCCGCCGCCGCACTGCTGACCGAGGGGGAGCACGCGCTGCGCAGGGGGGAGGCCTTGGCGGCGGTGACCCTCCTCGAGCGGGCCCGCGACCTCGACCCGGCGCCGCCGGTGGTCCGCACCCTGGTCGTGGCGCTGACCACGGTCGGCCGCGCGGCTGACGCGCTGGTGGCCGGGCAGCCGGCCCTGGCCGCGGCCGCCGGCGAGGAGCACGCCCGGCTCTGCCTGGCGCTCGCGCGCGCGGCGGTCACCGCCGACCGCTGGGACGACGCACGCGAGCTGGTCGACCGGTCCGGGCGCGCCGGCGACCCGGACGCCGACGCGGTCGCCGCCGACGCGGCCTTCGGCGCCGGCGACGTGGCCGAGGCGGAGCGGCTGGCCCGCGCGGTGCTGGCACACCCGGCCGCCGACGCGGTCGTCCGGTGCGAGGCCTGGGAGGTGCTGGGGCGGTGCACCCGGGTGACCGACCTGGCGGCTGCGGAGGAGCAGTTCGCCGCCGCCGCGCAGGTCGCAGCCGAGCACGGCCTGGTCGCCGCCCGGGTCCGCGCACTGCACAGCCTGGGCACGGTGCAGCTCGCCCGGACCGGGGCGTCGGTCGCCCTGGCCGAGGCACGGAACCTCGCCGAGTCGGCCGGCCTGCTCGCGACCGTCGCAGCCGCCGACCTGGTGCTCGCCGAGGCGACGCTGCTCGCCGAGGGTCCGTCAGCCGGCGCGACCGCGGCCACCCGCGCCGTGGCACTGGCGACCCGGCTCGGTCTGCAGGACGTGGGTGCCGGCTCGGCCCTGATGCGGGCCTGGGCGCTGGCGCTGGGAGGTGACCGGGTCGGCGCCGAGCGTGACCTGGAGGTGGTCGCCCCCCTCGCCGCCCTGGTGCCCGACGTGGCCGCGATGACCCACGTGGTGCGGGCGGTGCACCCGCTGCTCGCCGGTGACCTGGAGGGCGCGCTGGACCGGCTCGACCCGGCCATGGACGTGCTCGCGCGCAACCGGGCCGGGGCCCCGGTCTCGGCCTGGGGGCTGTGGGTGCTCCTGGGCACGGTGCTCGCCGACCCGGACGACGCCGAGCGCAGGCAGCAGACCTTGCGTGACTCCCACGCGTCGATCTCGGGCACCAACCGGGCCGGGCTGCTCCTGGCGGAGGCGGTGTCGGCCGGCCGGGCGGGCGACCCGGCGGCGGCCGAGCGGCTGCGCGCCGAGGGCGAGGTGCTGCTCGCGGAGCAGCCCTGGTGGCGGCGCCTGCTCCGGCTCCTGGTCTGGCGGGCCGCGCTGGCCGACGGCTGGGGCGACCCGGTCGCCGGCCTGCGGGCCGACCTGTCCGGCCACGAGGCGGCGGCCGCCGGCGACCGCCTCACCGCCGGAGAGGAGGCGCTGGCGAGGGCGTGCCGCGACCTGCTGCGTGGGGCCGGCGTCACCGTGCGGCGCGGCCGCTCCTCGACGCCGGTCCCGCCGCAGCTGCGGGCGCTGGGCGTCACCGCCCGCGAGGCCGAGGTCCTCGGGATGGTCGTGGACGGGATGACCAACGCCGAGGTGGCCCGGCGGCTGCACCTGTCCGTCCGCACGGTCGACCACCATGTGGCCAACCTGCTGGCGAAGACCGGTGCAGCCAACCGGGCCGGGCTCAGCCGGTGGGCACCGACGTCGACGCCGTGACGTCCACCGTGCTGCCGACGGACGAGGCGTGCTGCCGCTGGCCGGGCAGGTGGATCTCCGGCCGGCCCTCGACGTGCAGCTGGGGGAGCCGCCGGCCGAGCCACTCGGGCAACCACCAGTTGGCCCGCCCGAGCAGGTGCATCACGGCCGGCACCAGCAGCAGCCGGACGATCGTGGCGTCGATCAGGATCGCCGACGCCATGCCCACGCCGATCACCTTGAGCACCACGTCCGCGCTGGGGATGAAGGCCGCGAAGACGGCGATCATGATCGCCGCGGCCGCGGTGATGACTCGACCGGTCGAGGCGAGCCCCTCGAGGACGGCGCGCTCGTTGTCGCCGGTGCGCAGCCATGCCTCGCGCATCCGGCTGACGAGGAACACCTCGTAGTCCATCGACAGCCCGAAGAGCACCGCGAACATCAGCACCGGGACGAACGCCGGCAGCGGCGTCTCGGTGTCGATGCCGATCAGCTGGCCGGCCCAGCCGCCCTGCAGCACGAGGGCGACGACCCCGTAGGCCGCGGCGACGGACAGCAGGTTCATGACCGCCGCCTTGATCGCCACCGTCAGCGACCGGAAGGACAGCACGAGCACGAACATCGACAGCAGCACGACACCGCCGATGAGCAGCGGGATCCGCTTCGCGATGTTGTCGGTGCTGTCGATCGAGGTGGCGGTGACACCGCCCACGTGGACGTCGAGCCCGCTGCTCTCGGTCGCGGCGGGCAGCGTGCTGTCGCGCAGCGCCGCCACCAGGTCCTCGGTCGCCGTTGCCTGTGGACCGGCAGCCGGGACCACGGTGATCACCGCGGTGTCACCGGCCGGGTTGACCACCGGGTCGGTCACGGCGACCACGCCCTCGGTGTCGGCCACTGCAGCGGTGACCGGCTCGAGCGCCTCCGCGTCGGTGCCGTCGGGCAGCTCGGTCACCAGCAGCAACGGGCCGTTCATGCCGGGGCCGAAGCCCTCGGCGAGCATGTCGTAGGCCTGCCGCGTCTGGGTCGACTCCTGGTTGTTGCCGGCGTCCGGGAAGCCGTAGCGGACGTCGAGGTACGGCGCGGCCAGTGTCAGCAGGGCGACGACACCCAGGGTCGCGGCCAGCCAGCGGTGGCGGTCGATCAGCCGGCTCCAGGCCATCCAGCGTCGGGACGGCTCGACGTGGCCGCCGACGGCCACCTCGACCGGGCGGCGCCGGCCCAGCGGGAGGCGCAGCCGGTCGACGTGCTTGCCGAGGAAGCCGAGCAGCGCCGGGAACAGCGTGACGCTGGCCACCATCACGACGAGGACCGCCAGGATGGTGACCAGGGCGGCGCCGCGCATGAACGACAGGCCCATGGCGAAGAGTCCGAGCATGCTGATGACCACGGTGGTGCCGGCGACCATCACTGCACGACCGGCGGTGTCGAGCGTGGCCACGGTCGCGGCACGCTCGTCCAGGCCGGCGGCCCGCCACTCCCGGAACCGGGTGACCATCAGCAGCGTGTAGTCGACCCCGATGCCGATGCCCATCATGGTGGCCAGCGACGTCGACCAGTCGGGGGCGTCGATGACCGTGATGAGCAGCCCGGTGAGGGTGCTGCTGACCGCGAGGCCGGCGATGGCGACGAGCAGCGGCAGCCCGGCCGCGACGACCGAGCCGAAGGTGATGAGCAGGATGAGCGCGGCAGCGGCCAGGCCGATCGCCTCGGACCCGATGTCCGCGGCCTCGCCCTGGGTGACGGTCTGCCCGCCGAGGGCGACGTCGAGCCCGGGTCGCGCGGCGTCCTCGGCGATCTCGATCATCCGCTCGCTGGCCGGGACCGGCATGTCGACCGGGTTGACCACGTCGAGGCGGGCGGTGGCCCGCAGCGTGGTCCCGTCCCGCGAGATCGCGCCCGGCGTCCGGTAGGGGTCCTCGACCGACTCGACGTGGGCGACCGCACCGATCTGGTCGAGCAGTCGGGCGACCTCGCCGCGTACCTCCGGGGTGTCGACGCCGTCCGGCGCCCGCACCACGACGTCGACGGTGTCGCCGGCCTGGGACGGGAAGCGCGACTCGAGCAGGTCCTGGGCCTGGCTGGAGTCGGATCCGGGGGCGGAGTAGTCGGCGTTGTAGTCGCCGCCGAACGCGGAGACCAGGCCGGCGGCCAGCGCGAGAGTCGCGACCCAGCCGAGCACGACCCAGCGGCGGCGGCGGAAGGAGACGTCGGCCAGGCGGCCGAGGGCGCCGGGGCGCTCGGTGGCCGCGTCGGCGCCGGTGGGCTGCGGCGCACGCTCGGCGGCAGGGACGGTACGGGACATGGGGCAGACCTCGCGAGACGGAGCGGGAACGGAGCAGCGCCCGACCGGGCGCTGCGTTACGCCTCATAACAAAGCCGAGGTCTCGTCACTTGTCAAGGGGATATCACCTGTGTGATGCTGCGTCACGCAATCGTCTGTGTCGTCTGTGTCGTCTCGTGTCATCTATGTCTGCGGTTGGAGTCCGGATGGTCGGCACGCCCGTGGTGAGCCGTCGTGAGCGGGCTCGGGCCGCCACGATCGAGGAGATCAAGACCACCGCCTTGTCGGTCATGCGCGAGCAGGGCACCACCGACTGCCGGTTCACCGACATCGCCCGGTTGATGGGCATGACCGCGCCGGCGCTCTACCGCTACTACGGCGACCGCGACGAGCTGCTGACCGACCTGATCACCGACGCCTACGCCGACCTGGGCACCGCCCTCGGCGACGCCCTCGGCGCGATCGACCCGCGTGACATCGGCGGCCGCTGGCTGGCCGCCGCCGAGGTCTACCGCGAGTGGGCTCGCCGCGAGCCGCAGCAGTTCGCGCTGGTCCTGGGCATGCCGGTGCCGGGCTACGTCGCCCCCGACGAAGGGCCCACGACGGAGGCCGCCAAGCGGGCGATGTCGCAGCTGGCCAGCCTGTTCGTGGCGGCCGCCGAGATGGGCGAGCTGCGGGCGCCGCTGGTCCGCGAGGTGTCGGCCGGCATCGCGGCGTGCGAGGCCGAGAAGCATCCCGAGATCGAGGGACTGGTCCCGCCGGAGAGCTTCCAGGCGATGCTGCACGCCTGGGCGTCGTTGCACGGCTTCGTCAGCCTGGAGGCGTACGGCCACTTCGACTGGATGACCGACGTCGACCGCGACGCGCTGTTCCGCAGCCATGTGCGGGTGATCGCCATGGCAGCCGGCATCCCGGCGCCGCCGGCCTAGCAGACCGGCAGGTCCACCACCAGCGCAAGGTGGTCGGAGAGGCCGGTCGGCACCGTGCGACCGGCGACGCCACGCCAGCGTGGCTCCTCGAGCGGGTCGAGGAGCACGTGGTCGATCTGCCGCGCCGGGTGGGCTACGGGAAACGTCGGCCCCGCCACGACCGGGACCAGGCCGCTGACCCGGCGGGCCGTGCCGGGCGACATGTTCAGGTCGCCCATCAGCACCAGCGGCCCCGCCGTGGACCGCAGCGCGCGCACCGCGCGACGGAGCTGGACGACGTTCCAGCCCGGCAGGAACGACAGGTGGGTCGTGGCCAGCGTGACCGGGCCCGTCGGGCCGTCGAGCTCGGCGCCCACGGCCACCCGCGGCTCGTCGCGCACCAGGCTCGGCACCTTGCGGCCGTGCCAGACCCACGGCGCCCGCCCGGGCAGGGCGGGCAGCCGCACCACCTCCCACGCGCGCACCTGGCGCCGGGACAGCAGGGCGATGCCGTAGGCCGCGCTGTCGGGGTGCTCGTCCCCGGTCGCCGCGGTCCAGGTCGCCCCCGGCGTGCCCGTGAGGGCTGCCACGAAGCGGTGGTCGACCGCATCCATCGCCGACGCCGCGACCGCTGTCAGGTCCGCATGCTGGGTCCGGTCCTGGCCGCGGTCCACCTCCTGCAGGGCGAGCACGTCGGGCTGGAGCGCCCGCACGGCAGCGGCGAACCGTGCCACGTCGACCCGGTCCTCGCCGGGCGACCGGCCCCCCAGGATGTTGAACGTCACGAGGCGCACCCCGGTTGCCTACCCGGGCCGATGGGTGGGTACCTCGGTCAGGTGAGCACGCACGCGTCGCACGACACCGGGGGCGAGGACCCCCTGCGCACCGCGCTCAAGCGGGCTGCCGTGGCCCTCAAGGGCGCCGGCGTGCCGTTCGCCCTCGGCGGCGGCTACGCCGCGTGGGCGCGCGGCGGCCCCGAGCCCGAGCACGACGTCGACTTCGTCGTGGCACCCGAGGACGCGGCACGGGCCGAGGAGGCCCTCAGGGCGGCCGGCCTGAAGGTCGAGCACCCGCCCGAGGACTGGCTCTTCAAGGTCTGGGACGGCGAGGCGATGGTCGACCTGATCCACCGGATCAACGGCGCTCCGGTGACCCACGAGGTCCTGCACGAGGCGGTGGAGATGGAGGTGCTCTCGGTCCTCATGCCGGTCCTGAGCGCCACCGAGCTGATGTCGGAGAAGCTGCGCGCGCTGGACGAGCACGAGTGCGACTACGGCCGGCTGCTGCCGGTGGCCCGGGCGCTGCGCGAGCAGGTCGACTGGCCGACCGTGCGCGGCGCGACCGCCGGCAGCGCCTACGCCGAGACGTTCCTCGTGCTGCTGGAACGCCTCGGCGTCGTGGGGTCGGTCGCGGGGGCGCCGGACGGCTGAGCCGCGGTCAGGCGATGACGGCGTCGACGGTCTTCTTCAGCGCGCTGGGAGCGGTCGGTCGGCGCGGTGCCTTCTTCTTCTTCTCCACCATCTCGTCACCCAGCTGCTGGAGCTGCTTGCGCCCGAGGCCCTCGCGAACCTTGGGGAACCACTCCTGCTCCTCCTCCTCCATGTGGTGCTTCACGTTCTCGATCAGCACCGTCATCTTGGGCACGAACCGCTCGTCATCCGGCGTCATGCCGGCGAGCTCCATCACCAGCACGTCGGCGACGTGATGCTCCTCGTAGGACTCGAGGACGTCGTCCTCCACCTCCGGAAGCAGCTCGCGGACCCGTGGGTACATGACCTCGTTCTCGATGTAGGTGTGCACGGTCAGGGCCTCGATGATCTGGTCGGCGAGCCGGCTCTTGGTGGCCGTGGCGTCCTCACCGGCCTTCTGGAAGTCCCGGAAGAGCTTGCGCACCTCCTGGTGGTCCTTCTTCAGCAGCACGATGGCGTCGGTGGGCATGCGGGTCTCCCCAGGGTGAGTTGGTCAGCCGGTACCTCGCCCTGCTGCCCGCTCGCGCGGCGGTCATGCGCCGTGGCAGCGTTGGCCGGGTGCCGCACCAGCTGGTCGTGATCGCCGTCACAGCTGCCCTGCTGGCCGGCTGCGCCAGAGACGGCGGTGGCGAGACCGACGGGACCGGCCCTCGCCCTCCGACCACAGCTGCCTCGTCCGCCGCCTCGACGCCGGCCGCGACGCCTACGGGGACGTCGACGACCGCGCCGCTCGAACGCACCGAGGCGCCCGCCTTCGACAGCGCGGCGGCGATGGGCACCGTCCGCTCGCTGGCCCGTGGCGGGCCGCGGGAGGCCACCTCTGCCGCCTATCGGCGAGCCGCCGACCGGGTGCAGCAGCGGCTCGCCGACTTTGGCTACACCACCCGGCGGCAGGCGTTCCGGGTCCCGGCGGGGGAGTCCTGGGGGGTGGCGGTCGGGTCCGGCCGGACGTCCAACGTGGTGGCCGTGCCGGCCGGCTTCGCCCCCGAACGGCCGCACCTGGTGGTCGGCGCCCACCTCGACACCGTGCCGCAGTCGCCGGGTGCCGAGGACAACGGGAGTGGCGTCGCCGTGCTGCTCGAGCTGGCGCGGACGGCCGCCGAGGTGGGGACCCGGCTGCCGGTGGTGTGGGTGGCGTTCGGTGCGGAGGAGCCGCGCGGGCCGGCGGACGACGAGCACCACTTCGGGTCGCAGGAGTACGTCGCGCGGCTCGACGGCACGCAGCAGGCCGCGCTGCGGGGCATGGTCTCGCTGGACCGGGTCGGAGGCCGCGGCAGGGTGCCGGTGTGCACCGGCGGCCTCTCGCCGGTCCGGGTGCGCCGCGAGCTGCTCGCCGCTGCCGACCGGGCCGGAGTGCCGGCGCGGGCGTGCGACAACCGGACGAGCGACCACTGGCCGTTCGAGAAGGCAGGGGAGACGGTCGCCCGGGTCGGGGGCAACGACTCCCCCGGCTACCACTCGCCGCGCGACCGGCCCTCGACGGTCAGTCCTCGCCAGCTCGACCGGGTGGGTGCCGTGCTGGCGGAGTGGCTGATGGCCACGAGCTAGCGGCGGAGCTCGACCGTGGTGCCGCGCAGCGGCGGTCCGCTGGCCCGCCGCACGTCGGCCAGGATCGCGTCGCCGCGCGGACCGGGCGCCAGGCGCGGCGCGAAGTCCGGCCCGACGACGTACGGCCTCAGGCGGGCCCCTTCGAGCCGGTCGCCGCGGAACCGCAGCGCGAGCAGCACCCCCTCCTGGGTCTGCTGCATGAAGTCCATGTCGAACACGAAGTTGCCCAGCGAGTAGGCGACCAGCGCACCCTCGGCGGCATCGACCGACTCGACGCCCTGCACCCAGTGCGGGTGGCCGCCGACGACGACGTCGGCCCCGGCCCGGACCAGGCGACGGGCCACGACGCGCTGGTCCCCGACCGTGTCGTGGGTGTACTGGGTGCCCCAGTGCGGGAGCACGAGCACCACGTCGGCCCGGTGGGCGAGCTCGCGGACGATGCCCGTGACCCTGGCCAGGTCGTCTTGGTCGAGCGGGCCGGTGCGCGGCTGCATGCGCAGCCGCAGCGCTCCCGGCGCGTCCGGTGCGGCGGCGGGGGTCTCGCCGATCGCGTCGAAGGCGACGATGCCGAACGTCGTGCCGTTGCGGCGGACGACGACGGGTCGGGCCGCTGCGGCGAGGTCACGCCCAGCCCCGACGGTGCGGAACCCGCCGGACCTGGCGCGGTCAACCGTCTGCACCAGCGCCCGTGGCCCGTAGTCGCCGGTGTGGTTGTTGGCCAGGGACAGCACGTCGAAGCCGGCCAGCCGGAGTCCCTGCCGCACGGAGGAAACCGCGCCGAACGAGTCGCCGCCCTGCCTAGGGGCACCGGCCCTCGACAGCGTGCTCTCGAGGTTGCCGATCGTCAGGTCGGCCGCAGAGAGCAGGTCGGCCATCGGGCGCAGCGCAGCGGCTGGGTCGTCGACGTCCGCGAGCCGGTCGCCGACCCGGCGGCCGAGCATGACGTCGCCGGTCACCAGCACGGTCGTCACCTGCGGCGGTTCCGTGACCGGGGTCTTCGACGCGGGCGCGCCGCTCGGCGTCCCCGCCGCGCTCGCCGTGGCCGAGCCAGCGGTCGGTGGGCTCGACGGCTGCGATTCGTCCGTGGACGGCGAGCACCCGGCCACCGGCAGCAGCACGGCAGCGGCCGCCACGGCGGCGAGCGCACGGGCTGGGGGCATCAACCGGGTCAACGTGGGTGGTGTCACCCGCCGTTCCCGGAACCTCGTAGCTCAGTGGGTCGTCGGGAGGGGAGGGACGAGACCGAGGAGGGGCACTGGTGGAGGTCACCACGACCATGTGGGTGGTCACGGTCGGGCTGGTGGTCGGTCTGCTCGCGCTGGACCTGGTCCTCGCCGCGGCCCGCCCGCACACCGTCGGCTTCAAGGAGGCCGTCGCCTGGTCGGTCTTCTACATCGCGGTGGCCGTGGCCTTCGGACTGGTCCTGACGGCACAGTCCGGCAGCGACTTCGGGACGCAGTACTTCGCCGGCTACATCGTCGAGAAGAGCCTGTCGGTCGACAACCTCTTCGTCTTCGTCATCATCATGACGACCTTCGCGGTGCCCGAGCAGCACCAGCACAAGGTCCTGACCTTCGGCATCATCATGGCGCTCCTGCTGCGCGCGGTCTTCATCGCGCTCGGCGCCACCCTGCTGAGCCTCTTCTCGTTCATGTTCCTCGTCTTCGGGCTGCTGCTCATCTACACGGCGGTGCAGCTCTACCGGCACCGCGACGAGGACCCGGACGTGGAGGACAACGGGCTGGTCCGGCTGACCCAGCGCGTCCTGCCGGTGAGCACGGAGTACGACGGCGGCCGCCTGCTGAGCAAGGTCGACGGTCGTCGGGTGGTGACGCCGCTCTTCGTGGTGCTGGTCGCCATCGGTGGCACCGACATCCTGTTCGCCCTCGACAGCATCCCGGCCGTCTTCGGGGTGACCGAGGAGCCCTTCATCGTCTTCGCAGCCAACGCCTTCGCGCTGCTCGGGCTGCGTGCGCTCTACTTCCTGGTCAAGGGGCTGCTGGACCGGCTGGTCTACCTCTCGACCGGCCTCGCAGTGATCCTCGCGTTCATCGGCGTGAAGCTGGTCCTGCACTGGGGGCACACGATCGACGACTCGGTGCCCGAGATCAGCACGAATGTCTCGCTCGTCGTGATCGTCGTGGTTCTGGCGGTCACGACGGTGCTCAGCCTGCTCAAGGTGCGCCGGGACCCGGACGCCGTCGCGCACGCCGGGTCGCTGCGCGGTCACCCTGCGCACCAGCACGAGGAGCAGCGGGAGGGCTAGCACCACAATCCGCGCGCCACGGCCAGAAATCCGTCCCGCGCCACGCAGGGCGAGGCTACCTTTGGCTCGGCGCCGACCGGCGCTGGGACGGGGAAGGACGCAAGGGGGCAGACATGCGTGGCGCCTACAGGGCTTTGGCCGGCCTGATCGCGCTGGGAGTCCTGGTGCAAGCGGCCGCCATCGCCGGTGGCTGGTTCGGCACCATCAACGAGATCGACGACGGGGCGACCATCAACGAGGACTACGAGGGCAACCTCGGGCATGCCGTGCACGGCACGAACGGCATGATGATCATGCCGCTGCTGGGCCTGTTCCTCTTCGTGCTCTCGTTCTTCGCCAAGTCCATCCCGGGAGCGGTCAAGCTTGCCGGGTTCACCTTCCTGGCGATCGTGGTGCAGATCGTGCTCGCATTCATCGCGTTCGGCGTGCCGGTGATCGGCATCCTGCACGGGGTGAACGCGTTCGTGGTCTTCGGCCTCGCCCTGATGTGCGTGCGAAGGGCCACGACGACGAAGGTCGCCGACACGACCGCTGCTGCGCCGGGAGCTCCGGCTCCTGTCTGAGCGCGCCAGCTGGCGGCGGTGGCTGAGCGCCACCGCCGCCGTCGTCGGAGTCGTGCTGCTCGGCACGGTCGGGTGGTTCTGGTACTCGAGCCGGGTGCCGTCCACCTACTCCGTCATGGACATGGGCTACGCGGACTACGGCGGCGGCCCGGTGGGCATGTCCGGCATGGCCGGCGCGGGTGGGGGCGGCCACGCCGGCCACGACATGTCCGGGGTCAGCGTCGCCGACCTCACCGGCCCCGCCGACGGGAAGCCGGACCTGACCGTCTCGCTGACCGCCCGGCAGGGCGAGGTGCGGCTGGCCAGTGGGGAGCGGGTCAGCGGCTACACCCTCAACGGCCGCACGCCCGGCCCCCGGCTGGAGGCGACCCAGGGCGACCTGGTGGAGGTGCGGCTGCGCAACGATGACGTCGGCCACGGCGTCACCCTGCACTGGCACGGTGTCGACGTGCCCAACGCCGAGGACGGTGTCGCCGGCGTCACCCAGGACGCCGTGCCGGTGGGCGGGTCGCACGTCTACCGCTTCGTGGTCCCCGACGCCGGCACCTACTGGTACCACTCGCACCAGGTCTCGCACGAGCAGGTGCGCGGCGGCCTGTTCGGCACCCTGGTGGTGCACCCGGAGGAGTCGGCCACGGCAGCCGACGCCGACGTGCTGGCGGTGGTCCACACCTATGACGGCCGCCGGACGGTCAACGGCCGCACCGAGGTGTCGAGGGTCCAGGTGCCGGGCGGGTCGACCACGCGGGTCCGGGTGGTCAACACCGACAGCGGGGCGGCGCGGGTCTGGGTGAGCGCCGCGCCGTACCGCATCCTCGCCGTCGACGGCTACGACATCGCGGGCGGCACCGACATCGTCGGCGAG
>DATHAP010000066.1 GCA_035489715.1 Actinomycetes bacterium | reverse complement strand
GGTCGGGGCCACCGTCTCGACCAGGTGCCGGCCGAGCGAGCTGCCCGGCGCCGGCCCGGCCGACCAGCCCGGCGACTCCTTGACGTAGTTGCACTGCTCGCACAGCCCTTGCCCGTTGGCTTCGTCGGTGCTCCCGCCGCGGGCGCGCGGCACCACGTGGTCCGCGTGCCGGACCAGCGCGTCGCACCAGGGGGTGCGGCAGACCTCGTCGCGCAGCACCAGCAGCTGGCGCAGCGCCGGCGGGAACGTCACGGCTTTGGACTCCATCGCGACCAGCTGGCCGGTGGTGGGGTGGGTGAAGAGCCGGCGCAGCCAGACCTCTACGTCGACCTCCGCGCTCCTGGGAGCGGGCTCCCCGGCGCTGTCCGTAGTCGGTGTCCTCGCCGGACGCAGCCAGTCGCGAGCCACGGGTGCGGGGACCGGTCCGTAGCCCGGGACCACCGCCGGCTCGGAGTCTCCGGCGAAGAGTGCCCGATCGGTCATCACCAGTCCGACGGCGACCGGCGCTCCGGTGGCCACGGCCTGTCCGGTCACTCGCGCGACGAGGGTGTCCGCCATCACCTGACCACGGGAGCGGGGGTCGCCAACAGCCCGTGCCTCGTCGGCTGCCCGACCGAGAGCGGCGTACGCGGCGATGCCTGCCCTCACCGGCAGCAGGCCCGTCAGGTAGGTCATCGTGTCCGGAGCAGGCCGCACGGTGACCGCACGGTCGCCCTCGGCCTTCCTCGCGCGGGCGACCGCGGCAGCCGGGTCGAGCCGGTAGGCCAGGCGCCGCGCCTCGGCGGCGACCCGTCGGTCACCGAGCCCGTCGAGCCGCGCCGGATCAGCGACCAGCTCCGCGTCCACCCGGGAGCGATGCTCCCCCGAGAGACAAGCGGTCTCCCGCACCAGCAGGGTCGCCCGCCACTCAGAGAGCCGGCCCTCACTGAGCGCCGCCAGCGTGTGCGGCATCTCACCGACCAACGCCTTGGCGAGGCCTAGGTGCTGGCCGCCCTTGACCGGGCTGTCACGACGAGCCAAGGCGACTTGGGACGCGACGCCGGCCCCCTGCTGGGATGGCGGCAGTTCCTGCTCGCGGTGCCGGGCTCGCACCGACTCGTCGAGGTCGGCGGCCAGCCTGGCCTGCGCTGCGGCTGCGGCAGCCTTGAGCTCCTCGAGGCTGCGGATCAGATCGATGCGCGCGACGTCCGACAAGTCGCGGGCGACGCCACCAAGCGAGCCGCGCCATCGGTCGACGACCTTCGCGTCCGGCCCACCTCCTTCGAACATGTGTTCGATTCTAGCAGCGGACGGCTGTCAATCGAAGCCCCTGTGCACAGCGATCCGCGGCACGCCGCCCCGGCCGAGGTGCTGACCCCCGAAGCGCGGTCCGCCCTCCGTCAGCCCGGTTGCTCCACGCCGCCGCGCTCCCTCGGACTCGACACGTAGATCAGCCGGTCGGTGGCCAGCAGGGTCGCCACGTCCGGGTCGTCGTACGGGCGTGGCCGGCCGCCGCGTACGACGGCCAGCACCGGGCTGACCACCGACCGGGGGTGGGAGCCGACCTCCTCGGGGGTAACGCCGCGCTCGGCCAGGTCGAGGCCACTGCCCACGGCGAGCAGGTCCTCGACGACGGCGACCGTGGCCGGGCTCCCGGTGGCGAGGCCGAGCAGGCGCCCGGCCGCGTCGGACGAGGTGATGACCGAGTCGGCACCGCTCTGCTTGAGCAGGTCGGCGTTCTCACCCTCGCGGACGGCGGCGACGACGGTCACGTCCTTCGACAGCTGGCGCACGGTCAATGTCGTCAGGACGGCCGTGTCGTCGCGGTCGACGGCGATGACGACCGACCTGGCGCGCCCCACCTCCGCCTCCTTGAGGACGGTGTCGCTGTCCGACCGGCCGTGCACGGTCGTGTAGCCCGCGGCAGCGGCGGCCTCCACCGACTCGTGGTCGTTCTCGATGACGACGATGTCCTCCTGGGCGACGCCGTTCTGCCGGAGCGCGCGGATCGCGCTGCGGCCCTTGGTGCCGAAGCCGCAGATGATGACGTGGTCCTTCACGCGTGACCTCCAGCGGGAGACGTTGAACTGGTCCCGCGACCGCTCGGTGAGCACCTGGATCGTGGTGCCGATGAGCACGAGGACGAAGAGGAAGCGCATCGGCGTCACGAGCAGCGCGTTGGTCAGCCGCGCACCGTCGCTCACCGGGGTGATGTCGCCGTAGCCGGTGGTCGAGAGCGTGACCGTCGTGTAGTAGAGCGCATCCGTCACCGACAGGTCGCCGTCGGCGGAGTCGCGGTAGCCGTCGCGCTCGATCAGCACGACCGCCCAGTTGAGGAGCACGATCGCGACGGCGATCGCGACTCGTCGCGCGATGGCGATCGCCGGCGGCACGGAGGGACGTCGCGGCAGCCGCAGCTTCCAGGCCGGCTCGTCCACGACGCCATTCAGCCACACACATCACGGACTTCCGGGGACCGGGTGCCTGATCGACGGCGCGCGTCGACGTCGTCACGCATCGTGAGAACGGCTGATCACCTAGTGCATCGAGGCCATCACTCATGGCTAGATGGCGCGGTTTCGCGGGTCGCGTACGTCACATTCCGCGCGTGGCACAAGGGTTTTCGGTCAACCCGGCGCTAGGAATGCCCGACCCTAGATGAAGCACAAGTCCCCGCCGGAAAGGTCGGTGGGGCGGCCGCGAGCGGACGCCGAGCCCTGCCACCGCCGCGGTCACGGACGATCTCGTCGTATGGCAGGGACGGAGAACCCAGCACGACGGACGGCCCTCAGCACGAGTGTGCCGTCCTCGGGGTGAAGCCACCGACAGGTGGCCGGGCAACTTCGGCGCCCGAACCCGACAGGTCATTCTTCGCAGGCGGATACCCGAAGGAATCCCCCGCATGTCGCTTGCCCGATTGTCCCCTGTCCGCATGCTCGCGATCGTCCCCCTCGTCCTGGCCCTGGCTGTGACGATGTTCGCCGGCTACACCATCAGCCCCGCAGCCCCGAAGGCGCACGCCGCACTCGTCAGCAAGGCCAAGGCCGAGAGCGCCGTCGACTGGGCTCGCAGCCGCAAGGGCTCGCCCTACGACTACGGCGCTGACGGCCCGCACCGCTTCGACTGCTCCGGCCTGACCCGCTGGGTCTACGGCAAGGTCGGCAAGTACCTGCCGCACTCGTCGTCGGCGCAGGTTTCCAAGACAGAGCGCATCTCGCATGACAACCGCCGTCGTGGCGACCTCGTGTTCTTCTACAGCCGCAGCGGCGTCTACCACGTCGCCATTTACGCCGGCCACGGCGACGTCTGGCACGCCCCACAGTCGGGCGAGCGCGTCCACCGCGAGCACATCTGGACCGGCCGGGTGTTCTACGGCCGCCTGAAGTAGGAGGGCGCGCGTCGAGTGGCGCGTCGCGACGTAGGACCCTCAGGTGGTACGTCGTGGCGCGCCACTCGTGCATCCGCAGCGCTACCGGCGGGGCAGCGAGACGTCCCGTAACGGGTCGGACAGCGGCGAAAGGGGTGACTCTGCCCGTGCCGTCGCGTCGAACCGGTAGCCACCCCCCGTCACGCTCACGGCGATCGCGTTGAGCAGCGGCATGCGCACCGTCGCCGCGAACGTCACCGTGACCGTGCGGCCGTCGGTCGAGACCTCGACCACGTCGAACCCGTCGAAGCGTTCCTCGAGCCGCGCGTCGTCGACGTACTGGGCGACGGCATCGGTCGCGCCGTCGTCGGACAGCGGCAGGGCATCGCTCCCGCCGTTGTAGACCCGCGCCAGGTCCGGCCGGTTGGCGGCCGACAGGGCGGCGCCGTCGACAGCAGCGACGAGAGACCGTCGGTGCAGGTAGGCCGTCGACAGGTTGACGACGACGGTCACCAGCACGCCGGCGATGACGGCATAGACCAGCACGAGCAGCAGCAGCTGCCCGTCGTCTCCGGCGCACCTCCGTGAAGTGGTGCGGTGAGTGCAGGAGCACGCGTGCGACGGACTCATCGACGCACCGCTCGGTACCGGTCCACGACCTCGACGTGCTCGCTGCTTACTCGGACCGAGCCGGGAGCACGACCGAGGACCTTGGGGACCAGCGGGAGCTCGACCCGTTGGGTGATCACGACGGTCACCGTGCTGCCGGGTGCGAGACAGGGCTCGCTGCTGCAGGTGATCCGGACGTCGTCCCGGTCGAGGGTGAGCCCGCTGTCCCGCATCACGATCCGTGCGGCGGCGTACGCGCGCTCCGCCGCGACATCCGCAGAGTCTGCAGTGGCGAAGACCCGGCCGGACTCGCGCGCCGCGCTCGATGCTGCGTAGGCACCGGCTTGCACCCGGAAGACGGTGATCAGCACGTAGACGAGGGGGACCATCAGGAGCACCGCGAGGAACACGAACTCGAGGATCGCGTTGCCCGCGTCATCGCGTGCCGGCGGTCTCATCCGCCCTCCTCGACGGCGTGACCACGCACGTGCACGGTGCGCGGCGGACCGAGGAAGCCGATGACCGGCAGCGGCGCGTCCACCTGCACGAAGACGGTCGGAACTCCTGCGACCAGCTCGGTGCCGCTGGTGACCTGCTCCGCGTAGCGGTCGGCCAGCGACGCCCGGATCAGGTCCCGGGCGACCGCCTCGCCGTCGGCCCGGGTCCGGTCGGCGTTGGCCGCGAACCGCGCGCCCTCCGCGGCCGACGCCTGCAGCGTGTTACGTACGTGCAGGGCCAGCCCGAGCTGCACCAGCGCCAGGAACAACGCCGTGAGCAGGACTCCGACGAGGACGAACTCGACGACAGCCGCCCCGTCGTCGCGCGGTCGTCGGACCGGCATGACCGTCAGGGAGCGCTGCCGACGACACTGTCCAGCGCGTCGTTGAAGAGCTGGGTCAGCTTGTCGTCGGCCACGAGCCACAAGGCGGTCACCAGCCCGGCGGTCATGATGGTGACGAGCACCCAGCCGGGGACGTCGCCCCTCTCCTGCTCGTCACCTCGGGCCCGCGCGACGACGGCTGCCGTGCCACGCAGTCCGACGAGCACCACCAGTGCGGCCACCCAGACGAGCGACCTCTGCGACGTACCTGACCGTCCGTGCATCCTCGACCTCCCTCGTGGGCCACCGACCTGGCGACCGACCGTGCAGCACCTCAACCGGCGAACTTGAAGCCGTAGAAACCTGGGAACAGCGCGAAGACCACCGTCACCGGGAGCACGAGGAAGACGACCGGCACTACGGTCGCGGCCCTGGTCCTCGGCCTAAGATGCCGCTGCTGTGTCGGAGCATTATCTGCGCGCTGGAGACGACTAGATGCACAATGCTGGGTTGCGCGCATAGCACCACGGCGTTCGAGGCCCCGGACAGGACGTTCAGGGCTTGGCCGACCGTCGTTCGGGTGGCCCGGCTTCTAGCGAGAATGGGCGGCGGGCTCCAGCCGAGAGGCTGAAGCGATGCGCCGCTCGGGGGCCGATCGAGCCTTGCTTGCCTAATCCTCCGGGAGCGGTTGCCAGTCCA
>DATHAP010000065.1 GCA_035489715.1 Actinomycetes bacterium | reverse complement strand
CCAGGCCCAGGCGACCACGCTGATCCTCGTCACCAACACCGTGAGCGCGCGCCAGTGGAAGGACGAGCTCGTACGAAGGACGACGCTGACGCCCGAGGAGATCGGTGAGTACTCCGGGTCGGTCAAGGAGATCCGCCCGGTCACCATCGCCACCTACCAGGTGCTGACGACCAAGCGGAAGGGCGTCTACACGCACCTGGAGCTGCTCGACGCTCGCGACTGGGGCCTGGTCGTCTACGACGAGGTGCACCTGCTGCCCGCGCCGATCTTCCGGATGACCGCCGACCTGCAGGCCCGCCGCCGCCTCGGGCTGACCGCGACGCTGGTGCGCGAGGACGGCCGCGAGGGCGACGTCTTCTCCCTCATCGGCCCGAAGCGCTACGACGCGCCGTGGAAGGACATCGAGTCGCAGGGCTACATCGCGCCGGCCGACTGCGTCGAGGTGCGGGTGACCCTGTCCGACTCGGAGCGGCTGGCCTACGCGACAGCCGAGCCGGAGGAGCGCTACCGCTTCGCCTCGACCACCGCGACCAAGACCCGCGTCGTCGAGCAGCTCGTCGAGCGGCACCGGGGCGACCAGGTCCTGGTGATCGGGCAGTACATCGACCAGCTCGACGACCTCGGCGAGCGCCTCGGTGCGCCGGTCATCAAGGGTGAGACGACGGTCAAGCAGCGCGAGGCGCTCTTCGGCGCGTTCCGCACCGGCGAGATCTCGCTGCTCGTGGTGAGCAAGGTGGCCAACTTCTCGATCGACCTGCCCGAGGCGGCCGTCGCGATCCAGGTGTCCGGCACCTTCGGGTCACGGCAGGAGGAGGCGCAGCGGCTCGGCCGGGTGCTGCGGCCGAAGGCCGACGGGCGCACCGCCCGGTTCTACGCGGTCACGGCTCGGGACACGGTCGACCAGGACTTCGCGGCGCACCGCCAGCGGTTCCTCGCCGAGCAGGGCTACGCGTACCGGATCGTCGACAGCGAGGACCTGCCGACGCTCGACGCTCCCGAGACCTGACCGCGAACCGGCTGTCGCCGGTTCCGGCTACCGTCCCACCCATGGCCGATGCCTGGCTGTCCGACACCCGCTCGTCGTACGACACGGATGCTGCCGGATACGCCGAGAAGGTTCGTGGACTGCTCGGTGAGAGGCCGTACCTCCGCGCCAGCCTGGCGTTGTTCGCCGAGCTGGTCCACGGTGCCGGTGCCGGGCCGGTCGCCGATGTCGGATGCGGGCCGGGGTACGTCACCGGCTACCTCCACGACGCCGGAGTGGACGCCTTCGGCATCGATCTCTCCCCCGAGATGATCGCCATCGCTCGGCGCGACCATCCAGGCCTGCGCTTCGAGGTCGGAACGATGACCGACCTGAAGATGGCGGACGACTCGCTCGTCGGCATAGTCGCGTTCTGGTCCGTGATCCACGTGCCCGACCACGCGATGCCCGGCGTGCTCGAGGAGTTCCGTCGAGTGTTGCAGCCACAGGGTCTGCTGCTGGTCGGCTTTCACGTCGGTGACGAGACACGACACACGTCCGAGGGCTACACGGGTCGAGCAGTCAACGTCGACAGTCACCATCGGCGGCCGAGCACGGTCATGGGTTGGCTTCGCGACGCGGGGTTCACCATCGAGGCCGAGCTGGTCATCGGACCGGACGTCGAGGTGCCGGGAGCGGTCATCTTCGCGCGAAGATAGGCCTGACCCAAATCAACAATGGCAGTCGGGCGCTCGTCCCGAGGATGCACCGCACGTGGTGCATGTCATTCGCGTTGCGGGGGCGGTGGTCGGCTGGGCGGCGGGCCGGTGTCCTTGCCGGTGCGGTTGCGGCCGGGTGGGGAGGGTTCGGGTTCGAGGGTGCGGCCGTCGCGGTGGGTGGCGCTGTAGCGGCCGTCGGGGTGGCGGTGCAGGGTCCAGCCGCCTTCGTGGCACATCGTGTGGTGCGCCGGACAGGGCAGGGCGCCGTTGGCGACGGTGGTCGGGCCGCCGCGGCTGGCCCACACCAGGTGATGGCCGTCGGACCAGGTGGCGGGCCGGTCGCACCACGGCCAGGGGCAGCGGTCCCCGTCGCGGCCGATCATCGCCCGGCGCTGCGGGACGGTGAAGTAGCGGCGCTCGGTGCGCAGGCCGCGCACCGCGCCCTGGTCGTCGAGCAGGACGGTGGTCAGCTCCCCG
>DATHAP010000064.1 GCA_035489715.1 Actinomycetes bacterium | reverse complement strand
CCTCACCCGCACCGTCGCGGCTCAGGAGCTGGCCGAGTGGCTGGCCACGATGCCGACGAAGGTCACTGAGTCGGATCAACTGATCATCGGCGACCTCAACAGTTACGCGAAGGAGGACCCGATCGCGGCGCTGGAGGCTACCGGCTTCACCAACATGATCGCGGCGAAGATCGGGGCTAAGACCTACTCGTACGTCTTCGACGGTCAGTCCGGCTACCTCGACCACGCGCTCGCATCGCCGAGCCTGGCCGCTCAGGTCACCGGTGTGACCGAGTGGCACATCAACGCGGACGAGCCGACGGTGCTCGACTACAACGTCGAGTTCAAGTCAGCGGCACAGGTCGCCGCCTACTACGAGGCAGACCCGTTCCGGTCCTCGGACCACGACCCGGTCCTGGTCGGCTTGAGCCTCGCGCCGCAAGGAGACAAGACCCCTCGTTGATGAACGAGCACTACCGCCGAGGCGAGCCCGCGGCGCCTGCTGCCGGCCGGCCTCGGTCGTGTCAGCCGTCCTGCTCCGCCGAGAGGCGGCGCAGGGCGGCCACCGCCATGTCGTGGTCGGTGGTCGCCCAGAACGCCGGCAGCGAACTCCGCAGGAAGGGCGCGTAGCGGGCGGTCGCGAGCCTGCTGTCCAGCACAGCCACCACACCGCGGTCGGTGGAGCGACGGATCAGCCGGCCCGCGCCCTGGGCGAGCCGCAGCGCGGCGTGGGTGGCGGAGACTGTCATGAACCCGTTGCCCCCCGCGTCGGCGACGGCTTGCGCCCGTGCGGACATCAGCGGGTCGTCCGGGCGCGGGAAGGGGATGCGGTCGATCAGCACGAGCTGGCACGCCTCCCCCGGCACGTCCACGCCCTGCCAGAGCGACAGGGTGCCGAACAGGCAGGTCGCGGGCTCGTCGGCGAAGCGCCGGACGAGGGCGGCCGTGCGGTCGTCGCCCTGGCAGAGCACCGGAACGTCGAGCCGCGTGCGCATCGCCTCGGCCGCGGCCTCCGCCGCGCGCATCGACGAGAAGAGCCCCAGAGTGCGTCCTCCCGCTGCCGCCACGAGGGTGGCGATCTCGTCCAGCGTCGCGTCGGAGGCTCCGTCGCGGCCGGGCGGCGGGAGGCGCCTGGCGACGTACAGGATGCCCTGACGCGGGTAGTCGAACGGTGAGCCGACGTCGAGGCCCTGCCACTCCGGCGCGTCGTCACCGGTGAGGCCGACCTGACGGGCGATCGGCTCGAAGGACCCACCCAGCTCGAGGGTCGCGCTGGTCATCACCACCGACCGCTCCCCGAACAGTGCCGCGCGCAAGAGCCCGTTGACCGACAGCGGCGCCACCCGCAGCACCGAGCCGCGACGTTGGTCGTGCACCGTCCACGTCACGTCGTAGGGCGAGTGCGCGGCCAGCCGCTCCGCCGTCTCGTGCACCGCGTCGACGGCCGCGTGCGCCACCTTGCGGGCGCCGTCGTCGGCGTCCCTGGCGCGGGTGATGTCTGAGACAACGCCGCGCGCGGCGTCCCGGACCATCGCCAGCGCGGTCGCGAGCTCCTCGGGCTGGTCGACGAGCCGTCCCTCGGTCAGGCCGGCCAGCGCGTCGGCGAACGCGTCGGCCGCCTCGGTCAGGGTCTCGGTGCCGTCGACGATCCGCCGAGCCCTGGCGGCTGCCCGCTCGACAAGGGTCGGCGTGAGCTCGTCGGTCGCGACACCGGTCACCCGGTCGACCAGCTCGTGCGCCTCGTCGACCACCACGACGTCGTGCTCGGGGAGCACGGCGAAGTCCTCGAGCGCGTCGATCGCAAGAAGGGCATGGTTGGTCACCACGATCTCCGCCTCGCCGGCCCTCCCCCGCGCCAGCTCGGCGAAGCACTCGGCACCGAACGGGCACCTCTGCGCGCCGAGGCACTCGCGCGCGGTCACGCTGACCTGGCGCCACGCGCGGTCGGTCACGCCGGGGTCGAGCTCGTCGCGGTCCCCGGTGTCGGTGTCCTCGGCCCAGGCGCGCAGCCGCACCACGTCGCGGCCCAGCGCGGTCGTCGGCGACGGGTCGAAGAGGGCGTCCTCGCCGTCGTCAGGCATCCCGCCCTGCGCCTTGTTGCGGCACAGGTAGTTGGAGCGGCCCTTGAGGATCGCGTACGTCGGCCGGCGACCCAGCAGCGGCTCCACGGCGTCGACCAGGGTGGGCAGGTCCCGGTCGACCACCTGGTTCTGCAGCGCGATGGTCGCGGTGGCGACGACGACCCGGCCGTCGTGCAGAAGAGCCGGGACGAGATAGGCCAGCGACTTGCCGGTGCCGGTGCCGGCCTGCACCAGCAGGTGCTCACCGTCGCGCATCGCGGTCGCCACCGCCTCGGCCATCCGCACCTGCCCCGGCCGCTCGCTGCCCCCGACGGCGGCGACCCCAGCGGCGAGCAGCTCGACGAGGGTCGACTCGCCGACGGGCGTCAGGTCCGGCATCGGGTCGGGCCCAGAATCCAGTCGCGAGTCGGGGCCGGGCGCAGCCGGCGGGTCGCCCGGGACGCCGAGGGGCGCCTCCCGGGCGGCGTCGCTGGTCACCCGGCGAGGCTAGCCGGGACCGGCGTCAGGGCCAGCGGCGATCCACACCGGCAGGACGGCTGCGGACACGGCCCGGTGGTCGGACCCGCCGTGCACGGCTCGGCCACGCCGTGCACGGCGGATCCGCCGTGCACGAGGTGCAGTGATCACGTGAACGTGATCATTTCGGGACCGGTCAGGCGACCGGGACCTCCGCGGCCGCGGCCTGGGCTGCGAGCAGGGCGTCACCTCGGCCGGCATCGAAAGCGGCCCGCGGAAGGGGCCGTCAGACCGGAGGAGAGGCCGCCGCGGCCGCGTAGGGGGACAGCTCGGCGGCGAGCGCCGCGTGGACCCGGGCCCGGACCCGGGTGCCTTCCGGGACGTGCTCCTGGACCACGCCGTCGCCCTCGTCGTGCAGCCGCGACACCAGGTCGCCCCGGTCGAAGGGCAGCAGGACGTCGACCGGCACCGCCGGCCTCGGCAGCTCGCGGGCGATCAGGGTGCGCAGCTCGTCCAGGCCGGCGCCGGTGCGGGCCGACACGACGACCAGGTGCTTCTCGCGGCGCCGCAGCCGCTCGACGACGAGCGGGTCCGCGAGGTCGGCCTTGTTGACGACGACCAGCTCCGGTACGTGGTGGGCGTCGACGTCGGCGAACACCGCCCGCACGGCGGCGAGCTGCGCCTCGGGCTCGGGGTCGGAACCGTCGACGACGTGCAGGATGAGGTCGGCGTCGGCGACCTCCTCGAGCGTCGACCGGAACGCCTCGACCAGCTGGTGCGGCAGGTGCCGCACGAACCCGACGGTGTCGGCCAGGGTGTAGTCGCGGCCGTCGTCGGTGCGGGCCCGGCGCACGGTCGGGTCGAGCGTGGCGAACAGCGCGTTCTCGACCAGCACACCGGCTCCGGTCAGCCGGTTCAGCAGCGACGACTTGCCGGCGTTCGTGTAGCCGGCGATCGCCACCGACGGCACGTCGTGCCGGCGGCGCTCCTGCCGCTTGGTGTCGCGGGCGGTCTTCATCCCGGCGATCTCGCGGCGCAGCCTGGCCATCTTGGTTCGGATCCGGCGCCGGTCGGTCTCGATCTTGGTCTCGCCGGGCCCGCGGGTGCCGACGCCGCCGGACTGACCGCCGCCGAAGCCGCCGGCCTGTCTCGACATCGACTCGCCCCAGCCGCGCAGCCTCGGCAGCATGTACTCCATCTGGGCCAGCGAGACCTGGGCCTTGCCCTCGCGGCTCTTGGCGTGCTGGGCGAAGATGTCGAGGATCAGCGCGGTCCGGTCGATCACTTTCACCTTGACGACGGCCTCGAGCTGGCTGAGCTGACCCGGTGTCAGCTCGCCGTCGCAGATCACCGTGTCGGCGCCCTCGGCGACGACGACGTCGCGCAGCTCGCGGGCCTTGCCGGAGCCGACGTACGTCGCGGAGTCCGGCTTGTCCCGGCGCTGCATGAGGGCGGCGAGCACCTGGGAGCCCGCGGTCTCGGCGAGCGCGGCCAGCTCGGCCATCGAGTTCTCGGCCTGCTCGACCCTGCCGTCGGTCCAGACGCCGATCAGCACGACGCGCTCCAGCCGCAGCTGGCGGTACTCGACCTCGGTGACGTCCTGCAGCTCGGTCGACAGACCGGCCACCCGGCGCAGGGCCTGGCGGTCGGCGAGGTCGTACTGCTCCCCGTCGATGTCGACGTCCATGCCGACGTCGACGTCGGTCGGATCGAGGTCGGGTGCGGGCTCGAGCTCGACGGCGGAGTCCCGGTCGTCGGCGGGGCGGGAGCGGTTCTCGGCTGTCATCGGGTCCCAGGGTGTCACGCGGTCGCGGCGGTCGTCGCGTCGGTTTTGCCCCACCAGAGGGCCGCCGAGACCTCTCCGTCCGCGACGAGCACGGCCGGGCCGGTCAGCTCCAGGTGCCCGTCGGCCCGACGGCTCACCGTGAGCTGCCCGCCGGGGACCTCGACGACGTACGTCCGACTCAGCCCGTCAGACCCCGCGGGCCCGTCGCCCGCGCCGTCGCGCAGCGCCGTGGCGACCATCACCGCGCACGCCCCCGTGCCGCAGGACCGGGTCTCTCCCACGCCGCGCTCGTGCACCCGCATCGCGACGTGGGACGGGCCGCGGGACTCGACGAACTCGACGTTGGCCCCTTGCGGGAAGGCCGGCTCGACGGCCGGCGGCTCGCGCAGCTTCCCGGCGTCGGCGAGCCGGTCCACGAACACGACGGCGTGGGGGTTGCCGATGTCGACCTCGGTGGCGGGCCAGGACACTGTGCCGACCCGCACCGTCCGGTCGGTCCCGGGCAGCCGGGCCGGGCCCATGTCCACCGTGACGTCGCCCTCGCGGCCGACCCGCACCTGCTTGACGCCGTCGCGGGTGACGACCGGCAGGTCTCCCGGCTCGGCCCAGCCCTCGTCGACGAGGAACCGGGCGAAGACCCGGATGCCGTTGCCGCACATCTCGACGGCCGACCCGTCGGCGTTGCGGTAGTCCATGAACCACTCGGCCTCGCCGGCCGTCGACGCCGCCTCCGGGTGGGCCGCCGAGCGCACCACCCGCAGCACGCCGTCCGCCCCGATCCCGGCCCGGCGGTCGCAGAGCCGCTGCACCCGCTCGTCGGTCAGCTCCAGCTCGCCGTCGGGGTCCGGGAGCAGCACGAAGTCGTTCTCCGTCCCGTGCCCCTTGACGAACCGCGCCACCCCTCCAGGCTACGGCTGCCGAGTGGCCCGGCGCGGCGCGGCGTGCCGGGCCATCGGGCAGGTCCCCTCCGCAGTGCGGCGTCAGCAGTGTGCGAGAGCCCGTTCGACCAGGTCCGGTGACCCGGCGTCCAGCCACACCACCCGCGGATCCCGGCGGAACCAGGACTCCTGCCGCCGGGCGAACCGCCGGGTGGCCCGGACGGTCTCGTCCCGGGCCTGCTGCTCGGTCCACTCCCCCTCGAGGTGGCCCAGCACCTGGGCGTAGCCGAGCGCCCGCGACGCGGTGCGTCCCTCGCGCAATCCTTGCTCTGTGAGCCGGCGCACCTCGTCGACCAGCCCGCCCTGCCACATCCGGTCGACCCGCGCCGCGATCCGCTCGTCGAGCAGGGGCCGGTCGAGGGCCAGCCCCAGCTGCACCGCGGGCACCGCGTAGCCGCCCGGTTCGGGAAGCGAGGCGGTGAACGGACGGCCGGTGATCTCGACGACCTCCAGCGCGCGGACGACCCGCCGGCCGTTGCTCGGCAGGATCGCGGCGGCTGCGGCCGGGTCGACCTGCTGCAGCCGGGCGTGCAGGGCGGCCGGCCCGCGGTCGGCCAGCTCGCGCTCGAGCCGGGCCCGGACGCCGTCGTCGGTGCCGGGGAACGCGAGGTCGTCGAGGGCGGCCCGCACGTAGAGGCCCGAGCCGCCGACGAGCACGGCCACCCGACCACGCGAGGCGATCTCGAGCAGCTGACGGCGTACCAGCCGCTGGTAGTCCGCGACGTTGGCAGCGACCCGCACGTCCCACACGTCGAGCAGGTGGTGCGGCACCCCGCGCCGCTCGGCGACCGTCAGCTTGGCGGTCCCGACGTCCATGCCGCGGTAGAGCTGCATCGAGTCGGCGTTGACCACCTCGCCACCGAGCCGCACCGCGACCTCGACGGCCAGGTCGCTCTTGCCGGTCGCCGTGGCGCCGACGACCGCGACGACGGCGGGCGCGGGCGTGGCGGTCACGGTCGGCAAGTCTCGCTCAGGTGGCCTACGGTGACGCCATGGGCATGTTCGACAACATCCGGAAGAAGGCCGAGAAGGCCGTCGACGAGCACGGCGACAAGATCGCGCAGGGCATCGACAAGGCCGGCGGGATGGCGAGCAAGAAGACCGGCGGCAAGCACGACACGCACATCGCCAAGGGCTCGACGGCGGCGAAGGACGCCCTCGACAAGCTCGACGGCAAGAACGACGACATTCCGGACGCCAGGCCGTCGACCGGTGGCACGCCCCCTGGGAGCGGCACCCCTCGCCACTGAGCCCGATCAGCATGGCAGCCTCACCAGCCCTGATTCAGGCCGGCAGCCAGGTCGCGACCAGGTAGCCGACGCCGTAGGGCGCGGCGTCGTAGATGACCTCGCCCTGCCACCGCTGCTGGCCGGCCGCGCCCGCGAGCACCTGCCACGCGGCCCGGCCCTGCACGAGCAGCTCGTCGGCCAGGACGACGTCGAGCCCGGCCAGGGCCGACGGGTCGCCCGCGGACAACGCTGCTGCGACCCGCGCGTCGAAGGGCTCGGCACGACCGTCCAGGTAACCGGGCTTCGGCGTCCGGCGGCCGGTCCCGTCACCCATCACCAGCAGGCCGACCCGCGCGGCGCGGCCGGCCAGCGCGGCCCCTACCTCCAGGCAGCGGTCGCGGTCGGCATCGGCAGCGACACCGAAGAGCAGCACCGGGGCCGTGGCTCCGGTCGACGCGGCCCGGTCGAGCAGCCAGCGGCCGAGGGTCAGCGACAACGGCAGGGTCGGGCCGGTCCCGTGGCCGTCCGCCGCGCCAGCGTGGGAGCGACCCACGTCGACATCGACGCCGTACGCCTTCAGCGACCCCCACGCCCCGGCCTCGAAGGGACCCGACCGGTCCGCCGCGCCCACGACCACCACCAGGTCGGGCCGGGTCGCGAGCAGCGCCCCGACCGCGGCGTCACAGGCCGCGCGCAGGTCGTCGGTCTCAGCGGTCGCCCCGGCCGCGACGCCGGGCACCAGCAGCGGCGGGTGGGGACAGACAGTCGCGGCCACGAGCACCGCCACACGCTGTCACACGCCGCGCGTCGTCAGCCGGCGGACAGGCATCCCGACGCGGCGTCGATGTCGGCCGTCAGCAGAGCGGCGGACTCGGGACTGATCCGCCCTCCCTCCGCGAGCTGACCCACCTTCGTCCGCAGGTTCCCCAGCTTGACGAGCGTGTCGGCCGTCTTGCCGCCCGCGACGAGAGCCGTGGCGTCGTCCACGAGCTTGACCAGACCGGCCCGCTCCTTGTCGACCTTGCCGCTGCTGATCGGCACGGCGGCCACGTCGCTGCGCAGGACCTCGAGCTCGTCGGCGCACGCCGCCGTCGCGCCGACGGCGGTACCGGCATCGGCAGTCGCCGTGACGGCGGTCGCGGCCGTGACGCCCGCGGCACCCGTCATGAGCAGGATCGCGGCCACCAGAGCCGCCATGAGTCGGGTGGTCATCCGAAGTCCCCGTTCCGTCGGTTTGGCCTCCGACCCGCTTGGCAAGACGCGCGCTCGGCCGCCTAGCACGACGCCGGGCGTGTCCGCCGTGCCGGTCCGCTCGCGACCGGAGACGGCGGCGTCCAGCGCGGCCGGGTCGGCCGCGGTGCGCGCGCTGCCCAGCGTGCGGCCGAGGAGCAGCTGCTGGACCTGCGCGAAGCGGGCGCCGTTGACGACCAGGTCCGGGGGGAAACGCTCCTCGAGCGCGGCGGCGGCGGCGAGCTCGCCCGGCCAGCCGGCGGCCCCGCGCATCGCGTCGGCCTGGGCGGCGATCGCGAGCGCGCGGGCCCGCAGCCGCTCGGCCTCGTCTCCGTCGACCGGCTTGGCGGGCTCGGCGAGCGTGGCCAGCTCGGCGAGGGCGGCCCGGGCGTGCCCGGCCGCCTCCTCCACTTCTCCTCCCGGCTGGACGCCGGCCGCGAGCTCTTCACGGCCGTGCTCGCCGAGTCGCGGACCCGTGGCGACGAGGTCTCCGAGCCGCTGATCCTGCTCAACCTCGGTCATCTCGAGCTGCGGGCCGGGCAGCTGGACACCGCGGGCCGGCTCGCCCGCGAGGCGCTGGCCATCGCGGAGGTCACTGGAAGCACCATGACGCGGGCGCTGGCCGAGCTCCAGGTCGCGGCCGACGAGACACGGACGGCTGACTGGGCCAGCAGCGACGAGCGCATCCGGGTCGCGACCGCCATGACGGACCAGGTCGGTGACCCCTTTCCTGCTCGGCATCGGGTCGACCATCCTCGGCCGGCTGCTGAGCACGCAGGGCGACCACGCCGGCGCCGTGGATGCGCTGCACGCAGCAGCGCGGCACGCCGAGCGCGCCGGCCTGGCCGACCCCGGCTGGGACCCCTGCCCGGGAGACCTGGTCGAGTCACTGCTGACTCTCGGCCGCGTCGAGGAGGCCGAGGCGGAGCTGGCCCGTCTGGTCGCAGCCGGGGCGGGTCTCGACCGACCTCACCTCGAGGCCGTGCTCCCACGGCTGGAGGCCGAGCTGCGGGCGGCCCGCGCGGGACCGGACGACGACGCCCTGGCGCTGACGGCCGTCGCCGCCCACGAGCGGTTGGGCACGACGTTCGAGCTCGGGCGCAGCCTGCTCGTGGCCGGCCGGATGCACCGGCGGGCCAAGCAGAAGCGGCTCGCCCACGAGCTGCTCAGTCGGGCGGTCTCCGTATTCGAGGCCAACCCTGCACCGGTCTGGGCCGAGCGCGCACGGGACGAGCTGCGCCGGGTCGGCCTGCGACCCTCCGCACCGGACGGCCTCACGTCCACGGAGGCGCGGGTGGCCGCACTGGCTGCCGCCGGCC
>DATHAP010000063.1 GCA_035489715.1 Actinomycetes bacterium | reverse complement strand
TCTACACGGCGCCCACGGCGATCCGCACCTTCATGAAGTGGGGCGAGGAGATCCCCGCCGAGCACGACCTGTCGTCGTTGCGGCTGCTCGGCTCGGTCGGCGAGCCGATCAACCCGGAGGCCTGGATCTGGTACCGCCGGGTCATCGGCGGCGACCGCACCCCGGTCGTCGACACCTGGTGGCAGACCGAGACCGGCGCCATCATGATCAGCCCGCTGCCGGGCGTGACGGCGGCCAAGCCGGGGTCGGCGATGACGCCGCTGCCCGGCATCAGCGCCGACGTCGTGGACGAGCAGGCCCAGTCCGTGTCGAACGGCGGTGGCGGCTACCTGGTCCTCACCGAGCCGTGGCCGTCGATGCTGCGCGGCATCTGGGGTGACGACGAGCGCTACAAGGAGACCTACTGGTCGCGCTTCAAGGAGCTCTACTTCGCCGGCGACGGCGCCAAGAAGGACGAGGAGGGCCACATCTGGCTGCTCGGCCGGGTCGACGACGTGATGCTGGTGTCCGGCCACAACATCTCGACCACCGAGGTGGAGTCGGCGCTGGTGTCGCACCCGAAGGTCGCCGAGGCAGCCGTGGTCGGCGCGACCGACCCGACGACCGGGCAGGGGATCGTCGCGTTCGTGATCCTGCGGGGCGACGCCGCCGACGCGGTCGCCGACGACTCCGAGGCCGGCGAGGCGGTCATCCAGGAGCTGCGCCAGCACGTGTCCAAGGTGCTCGGCCCGATCGCCAAGCCGCGCCAGGTGCTGCTCGTCGCCGAGCTGCCCAAGACCCGGTCCGGCAAGATCATGCGGCGGCTGCTGCGTGACGTCGCCGAGCACCGCGAGATGGGCGACGTGACCACGCTGGCCGACCCGACGGTGATGAACCTGATCGGCCAGGGCCTCGACAAGGGCAAGGGCGGCGGGGACGAGTAGCCCACCCGCCGCATCCCGGGCTGGCGGGCGTACGGGTCAGGAAGTGACCCGCTGACCTGCCAGTTCGAGCAGATCAGCCGGCGGCGGCCTTCTTGCGGGCCCGGTAGGCGCGGGTCTTGGCCTTGTTCCCGCAGCCCCACTCGCACCAGGCCCTCGACCGGTTCTTCGTCTGGTCCAGGTGGGCCCAGCGGCAGTCGTCGGGCCGAGCAGATCTTCAGCGCCCGCACGCGGCGACCGGCCAGCCCGTGACCGGCCAGCCACGAGGTGAGCTGGGCGGTGGTGGTGAGGTCGTCCATCCCCTCGTCGTGCTCCTCGGGTTGACGAACGCCACCAGGTCGGCAGGGGACTCCGGTGGGCCAGCGCCCAGCTCACGATCATGGAGAAGCTCCAGCACGACCTGGGAGCGCGCGACCACCAGCCTGCACGCCGACCAGCGACCCGACCGGCCCGACCGGCCCGACCGGTCCACCCCGCTCAGCTCGCTGCAGCGGGCGCTCACCGGCCGAGGGGCCGCGACGGCTCGCTAGGGTGAGTCGCGGTGCGCCGGGAAGTCTGGTCGGCAGGACGATCCGTCACGTCCCCGTCCGGAGGAGTCGCGTGTCCCGTTCACGGCCCGGCGCCCCGGACTTCCTCCGTCTCCCCAGCTGGCCCGAGAGCCGCTTCGTCGCGGAGGCGCTGCGCCAGGAGACCCTGGGCGGCGCCCTGCTCATCCTGGCCACCGTCCTGGCCCTCGTCTGGGCCAACTCGCCCTGGGCCTCGGCGTACGAGTCGATCCGGGACACCCACATCGGTCCGGCCGCCATGCACCTGGACCTCACGGTCGGCGAGTGGACCGGCGAGGGACTCCTGGCGATCTTCTTCTTCGTCGCCGGCCTCGAGCTCAAGCGCGAGCTGGCCCTGGGCTCCCTGCGTCGGCCGGCCGAGGCCCTGCTCCCCGTGGCGGCCGCGCTCACCGGGATGGCCGTCCCGGCGCTGATCTACCTGGCCTTCACCCACGGCACCCCGGCCGCGCGGGGGTGGGCCATCCCCACGGCGACGGACATCGCGTTCTGCCTCGCCGTGCTCGCGATCGTCGGGCGGCGACTGCCGTCGGCACTGCGCGCGTTCCTGCTCACGCTGGCCGTGGTCGACGACCTGGTGGCCATCGTCATCATCGCCGTCGCCTACAGCTCGGGCGTCCAGCCGCTGCTGCTGCTCGGCTCTGCGGCGGCCCTGGCCGGCTACGGCCTCGCCCAGCGGCAGCGGGTCGACACGTGGTGGGTCCTGGTGCCGCTCGCGCTGCTCGCCTGGGGCCTGATGCATGCGGCGGGCGTGCACCCGACCGTCGCGGGGGTCGCGGTCGGCCTGCTCACCCGGGTGCACCGTGACGACCCGGACCAGCGGAGCCCGGTCGAGCGGTTCGAGCACGCGTGGCGGCCGGTGTCCGCCGGGCTGGCGGTTCCGCTGTTCGCGCTGTTCAGCGTGGGCATCGCGCTGTCGGGCGACGCGCTGTCCGCGGCGGCGACCGACCCCGCGGCCGTCGGTGTCGTCGTCGCCCGTATCGTCGGCAAGACGGTCGGCGTCTTCGCGGGCGCGTACCTGGTGGCCCGGGCGACCGCGGCCCGGCTGAGCCCGGACCTGGTGTGGGCGGACGTCTTCGCGGTCTCCGCCCTCACCGGCATCGGTTTCGCCGTGCCGCTGCTCGTCAGCGACGTCGCGTTCGGCGCGGGCAGCGCCCAGGACGACCGGATCACCGCGGCCATCCTCGTCGCGGCCCTCGTGGCCGCGCTGCTCGGCGCTGCTCTGCTGCGACTGCGGCACCGGCACTACGACCGGCTGGTGGCCGAGGAGGACCGGGACGACGACGGCGACGGCGTCCCGGACGTGTACCAACGATGACCGGGCGGGCAGACTGCCCCTCGACGACCGGCCAGCAGCCAGCAACGGAAGGCCTCACCATGACCGCGACCAGCCCAGGCCCCAGCCCCAGCCCCAGCACCGAGCAGACGCTCGGCGCGCTCGTCGTCAACGCCAGCCGCGACCTGTCCGCCCTGGTCCGGAGCGAGATCGAGCTCGCCAAGGCGGAGCTGCGCGCCGAGGCCAAGCACGGTGCCGCCGGCGCCGGGATGTTCGGTGCCGCCGGCTTCCTCGGTCTCCTCGCGGTGGTCCTGCTGAGCATCGCGGCGGCGTACGGCCTGGTCGCTCTCGGCCTGCACCCCGGCTGGGCGTTCCTGATCGTCGCCGTCGCCTACCTGCTGGTCGGCGCGCTGCTCGTGCTCCTCGGCAAGCGGCTCATCAGCAGGGTGGGCCCGCCGGAGCGGACGATCCGGACCAGCAAGGACACCGCGACGTTCCTCAAGAGCCCGCGCTCCGACGGGTCCGCCGGTGCGCCGACGACGCAGCGCTGAGCCGCCGCCGGACGCATCTGTCGCCCGGGTCGCCGGGCCGTGGGAGCACCACATGGTCGCCGCCAACGGCGCCCGGTTCCACGTCGCGGTCTCCGGCGAAGGGCCGCTCGTCCTGCTCCTGCACGGGTTCCCGCAGTTCTGGTGGGCCTGGCGGCACCAGCTTCCCGAGCTCGCGGGCCGTGGCTACCGGGCTGCGGCGATGGACCTGCGCGGCTTCGGCGCGAGCGACAAGCCGCCGCGCGGATACGACCCGCGGACCCTGGCCGAGGACGTCTCGGGGGTGGTCCGGTCGCTGGGCGAGCGCGACGCCGTCGTCGTGGGCCTGGGGCTCGGCGGCCTCGTCGCGTGGACGCTGGCGGTCGTGCATCCCCGGCAGGTACGTCGCCTGGTCGCCGTGTCCATGCCCCACCCGCGGCGGCTGCGCCGGTCGCACCTGACCGACGCCCGGCAGCTGCGGGCCAGCCGGCACGTCATCGGCTACCAGCGGCCGGTCCTCCCCGAGCGCGGGCTGGTCGCCGACGATGCGCAGCAGGTCGTCGACCTCCTGCACGACTGGGCCGGGCCCGGCTTCCCGGACGCCGAGGCCGAGCGCCGCTACCGGCAGGCCGCGCAGATCCCCGGGGTGGCCCACTGCGCGCTGGAGTCCTACCGGTGGGCGGTCCGCTCGATCCCCCGCCCGGACGGCCTGCGCTACGCCCGCCGGATGGCCAGCCCGGTGACGGTCCCCACCCTGCAGGTGCACGGCTCCCTCGACCGCTGCGTGCTGCCCACCAGCGCCCAGGGCTCCGGCCGCTACGTCGAGGCGCCCTACCGCTGGCACCTGATGGAGGGCGTGGGGCACTTCGCGCCCGAGGAGGACCCGTCGACGTTCGTCTCGGTCGTCGGCGACTGGCTGGCCGACCCCGGGCCCGAGCAGGGCCGGCCGTGACCGCCGGCGATCGAGACCGCGACCGCGACCAAGCCGGCCGGGCGCGGTCCGCCCGGCCGCGCGACGGGCTCGGCCGGCCGCTGCCGCACGACGCGGCCGACGCGACCGGTTGGGACAGCGCGGCCGGCGCGACCGGCTGGGACGGCGCGACCGCCTCGACCGGCGCCGTGGAGCGGGTACCGGACGACCTCGTGCTGCCGCCGCTCGAGTCGCTGGCCGAGGCGCAGCGGCTGCTCGACGCCGGCCGCCCCTTCCACGCCCACGAGGTGCTCGAGGGCACCTGGAAGGCCGCCCCGGAGCACGAGCGCGAGCTCTGGCAGGGCCTGGCCCAGCTCGCCGTCGGGCTCACCCACCGGGCCCGCGGCAACCCGGTCGGGGCGGCCCGCCTGCTCGAGCGGGGAGCCACCCGGGTGGCCGCCTACAGCAACGAGGCGCCGTACGGCATCGACGTGACCGGGCTGGTCGACGCCGCGCGCCGGATCGCCGCGGAGCCGCTGACCGCCGACGAGCCGCCACGCACCCTGCGCCTGCGCGTCAACAGCCCGCCCGCCTGACGCAGCGACCTGGACCGACTCCGATCAACTCGCAGCGACTGTGGCTTGCACACCGCTGTCGACCCGAGTTGATCATGGTGCCGTGATCAACTCGGGTGGGGCGAAGGGCGAAGCGGGCGGCACGCGGGGCGGGGCGGGGCGGTCAGGCGCAGGCGCCGGTGTCCACCTCGGCGATGCGACCGGCACCGCGCCGGGCCAGCGGCCGCACCTCGTCGGCGGTGAGGGCGTAGCCGGTGTCGGCGTCGTCCAGGGACTTGGCGAAGATCATGCCGTAGACGTCGCCCCGGAGGCTGAGCAGAGGGCCGCCCGAGTTGCCGGGCTCGACGACCGCGTAGAGCGAGAACACCTCACGGGTCACCTGGTCGCGGTGGTAGATGTCCGGTCCGCGGGCGTCGATGGTGTCGCGGATCCGCGCCGCCTCGAGCCGGTAGGGCCCGCCACCGGGGAAACCCGCGACCACTGCGTCGTCCCCGCGGCCGCCCGTCGGGTCCAGGTCGAGGGGGTCGGCCCGCAGGTCGGGCACGTAGAGCACGGCGACGTCCCGGCTGGGGTCGTAGAGGACGATCCGCGCGTCGTAGGTCCGGCCGATGCCGCCGATCTGCACCTGCGGGTCGTCGACACCGGCGACGACGTGCGCGTTGGTCATCACGTGCTGGGCCGCGTAGACGAAGCCGCTGCCGTCGAGCCGCCGGCTGCAGTCCTCCGCCGTCCCCACCACCTTGACCACGCTGGGGCCGGCCCGGCGGACCGCCCGGTTGCCGGTGATGCCCGGGGTCGGCGGCTCCACCGGGCGGATCTGCTCCGGGGCCAGGCCGGCGAAGACGGTCGGCAGCCCGTTGTCGTCGAGCACCCGGCGGAACGACGAGAACAGGGTGTGCGCCTGGTCGGGCACCACCTCGTCCATCGCGGTGATGACCCGCGAGTCGCTGATCTGCCGCGACAGCGTAGGGACCGGGCCCGGTCGCAGCGCGCTGGCCAGGAACCAGGTGACCAGCAGCATCGCGACGACGCTCACGAACGCGCCGAGACCCGCGTCGACGACCCGCACCGGGCGCCAGGTCAGCCGGTCGCGGACCAGCGAGCCGAGCCAGGCCAGCGTCGCCTGGCCGACCGTCGCCGCCAGCAGGACGATCGAGATGGCCAGCACCGACTGGGTGATCCCGGCCTCGAGGCCGGACACCAGGGCGGGCGCGACGAGCAGGCCGCCGACTCCGCCGAGGATGAAGCCGGCGAACGCCAGGACCCCCACCACGAAGCCCTGCCGGTAGCCCGAGAAGGCGAACGACGCGGCGGCGAGGAGGAGCAGGACGTCGAGCCAGTTCACCGGCTGCCCATCTCGCGGTCGATGCGCTCCAGCACCTCGGCCGGCAGGTCCTCGACCCGGGTGCGGTCCCACGGGAGTTCCCACCCGGCGAGGCGCAGCATCCGGTCCAGCAGCCCGGCCGTGAACCCCCACACGTAGAGCCCGGCGGCGTCGAACGCCGCACCGGTGAAGCCGCTCGGGTGCCGGGTCACGAACCGGTTGGCCGGGTCGAGCAGGTCCGCCAGCCGCACCCGGTGCACCGACGCGACCTCGCCCTCGTCCACCACCGACACCGGCGACGGGTGGCGCCACCAGCCGAGCACCGGGGTCACGACGTAGTCGCTCACCGGGAGGAACAGCGCCGGCAGCGTGCCGACGACGGCGACCCCGGCCGGGTCGAGGCCGGTCTCCTCCGCCGCCTCGCGCAGCGCCGCCCCGACCGGACCGTCGTCGTCCGGGTCGATGCCGCCGCCGGGGAACGCGACCTGGCCGGCGTGGCTGCGCAGCCCGTGCGAGCGCTCGATCAGCAGCACGTCCGCACCGGGCACGCCGCCCGCCTCGTCGCCGGCGAAGAGCATCAGCACCGCCGACTCCCGGCCACCCTCCTCGGGCGGCAGGAAGCGGCTCAGGTCCTCGGGCCGGGCGGTCCGGGCCGCGTCGGCGAGCGGGCTCAGCCAACCGGGCAGGTCGGCCGGCGGCGTCGCCGGGACCCCCGAGGCGGTGGTCACAGCCGCACGCCCAGGTACTGCTCGACCAGGCCGTCCAGCTCGTCCTGCGAGGTGATCTCGCCGACCTTGCGCCCGACGACCTTGCCGTCGGCGCTCACGAAGAAGGTCTGCGGGGGCGCGGTGGCACGCAGCCGCGCGACGGTCAGGTCACCGTCGCCGTCGTGCGCCGAGGGGAACGGCACGCCGAAGTCGTCCTCGGAGGTGCGGCCCTGAGCCCGGGTCGCCTTGTAGTGGACGCCGAAGAAACGCAGCCGGTCGCCGGCACGGTCCATCGCGTCGGCGAACAGCGGCATCTCGCGGTCGCAGTTGGTGCACCACGCGGCCCAGACGTTGAGCACCGTGGGAGTGCCGCGCAGGTCGGCCAGGTTGACCGAGGGACCGTCCTCGAGACAGGGCAGATCGAGGTCCGGCAGCCCGTCGTCGCGCGGTTGTGCACGGTCCAGCTGCGGGCACGTGCGGTCCGACGACGTACGCCCGACAGTGCTCGGCTGAGCCGTCGCCGCGCGGTCGGCCGGCCCGCCGCCCTCACCGGAGCCGCTGCACCCGGCCAACGACACGACGGCGAGCAGTGACAGCGCCGCGGCCGCCGCACCCGCGCGACCCGACCGGCGCGGCACGGTGCGCCGCCACCTCACGACGAGACCGCCACCTGTGCCTCGCTCTTGAGCAGCTTCGCCGCCTTGGCCGCGTCGACCTCCCCTTCGCCGTAGGCCGGGCACAGTGCCGCCACCGGGCAGGCGCCGCAGGCCGGCTTGCGGGCGTGGCAGCACCGGCGGCCGTGCCAGATCAGCCAGTGGCTGAGCATCGTCCAGTCCTTCTTCGGGAACAGCACGCCGACCTCGGCCTCGACCTTGTCGGGGTCGGTCTGCTCGGTCCACGCGAAGCGCCGGGCCAGCCGGCCGAAGTGCGTGTCGACGGTGATGCCCGGGACGCCGAACGCGTTGCCCAGCACGACGTTGGCCGTCTTGCGCCCGACTCCCGGCAGGGTGACCAGGTCCTTGAGCCGGCCGGGCACCTCGCCGTCATAGCGCTCGACCAGCGCCTGCCCCAGCCCGATCAGCGCGTTGGTCTTGGCCCGGAAGAAGCCGGTCGAGTGGATCAGCTCCTCCAGCTCGGCGCGGTCGGCGGCGGCATAGTCGGCGGCCGTCGGGTAGCGGGCGAAGACCTTCGGCGTGACGATGTTGACGCGCGCGTCGGTGCTCTGCGCCGACAGGATCGTGGCGACCAGCAGCTCCAGCGGGGTCGTGAAGTCGAGCTCGCAGTGCGCGTCTGGGTAGGTCTCGGCCAGGACCCTCGCGATCCGGCGGGCCCGCCGGGTCCGGCCGAGCGACGTCTCGTCCGAGACGTCGCTGGCTCTGGGCACTCCCCGGGTGCCGCCGCGCCTGCTCACCCGGGAGAGCCTACGGTCCGCCCCGACGGGTTCCTCAAAAGGCGGTCAAGTCCGTGCGGCGTCCGGGTGACACCGGGTCAAGCACGCGGCGGGTGCCGACGATTCGACCAGCGTTACCGGCACCCTGCCGCCGGACGGAGGACCACGACGTGACCACGACCCATGCGGCCGACCCGCGCGCCCGCCGGCGCACCGCCGCCGGCGGCCAGCCCCCACGCCGGCCCGCGCAGCGCGCCCCCGAGCTGGCGCCGCTGGCCCTCGACGAGCTGCGCACCTACCGGCAGGAGCTGATCACCGAGGAGGCCCGGGTCTCCTACTGGCGGCGCCTGGTGCAGGCCCGGCTCGACCTCGCAGTCGACGACGAGACCGCCCTCGGCCGGCTGCGCACCGTCCTCACCGACCAGCAGCGGGCCAGCCGACGGCTCGCCGTCCAGCCCCTTGACGGGCACGTCGAGATGCCGCCGGTGCCCGACCTGGCCGTTCTCTGGGAGCGCGAGGGGTGCGCCGAGGTAGCAAGCCGGCTGGCCGACGCCGAGCACGAGTTGTCCGCCTACCGGCGCGGCCTGCACGAGCGTCTGGACGCCGCGACCGGCGAGCTGATCGCGCGCTACCGAGAAGAGCCCTCGCTGGCCCTGCGGGCGCTCCCCCTGCCGCCCGACGCCGGGGTAGGCGTGGCCTGACGCCTCCTCTCTCGGCACCCCGCCGGCCGGTGCGGCAGACTGAAGCCAAGTCGAGCAGGGGGGCTGGTGAGAGGACGCACGTGGACGAGCAGCAGGGCCAGGGCGCGCCAGCCGGGGCAGCGGGACCGCTCGGCGGCTCGCCCCTCTTCGCCGCCCTCGACCCCGAGGCCCAGGACGCCCTTCAGCGCCGGATGGACGTGGTCAAGCTGGGCCGCGGCGAGACCCTCTTCGCCGAGGGCGACCGCGGTGACCGGCTCTACATCGTCACGACCGGCAAGGTGAAGCTCGGCCGCACCGCCGCCGACGGGCGCGAGAACCTGCTCGCGGTCCTCGGGCCCGGGGAGATGTTCGGCGAGCTGTCGCTCTTCGACCCCGGGCCGCGCACCGCCACGGCGACCGCCGTGACCGCGACGACACTGTCCGGCCTCGGCAACGACGCGCTCGACCCGCTGCTCAGCCAGCGACCCGAGGTCGCCGGCCGGCTGCTGGCCGCGCTGGCCCGCCGGCTGCGGCGCACCAACGAGGCGATGGCCGACCTGATCTTCAGCGACGTTCCGGGCCGGGTGGCCAAGGCCCTGCTCGACCTGGCCCAGCGCTTCGGGGTCGAGACCGAGGACGGGCTGCGGGTCACCCACGACCTCACCCAGGAGGAGCTGGCCCAGCTGGTCGGCGCATCGCGCGAGACCGTCAACAAGGCGCTGGCCGACTTCGCCTCTCGCGGCTTCCTGCGGCTCGACGGCCGCGCCGTGGTGATCCTCGACCTGGACCGCCTGACCCGCCGCGCCGGCTGACGGCCAGTCCTCCTGCCTGATCGTCTGCGACGCGATCTGGCGCGACACGCCGCGGTGTCGGCGTGTCGGGCCTCCCGGTGTCGCAAACGATCACCAGGGCGGACGGGGCATCGGCTGGGCGGACCGTGCATCGGCTGAGCGGTCAGGCCCCGCTCTCCGCGGCGAGGTAGTCGAGCTGGGCCCGCACCGAGAGCTCGGCGGCCGGCCACAGGGCCTCGTCCACGTCGGCGTAGACCAGCCGCACCACCTCGGGGGCCGTCGTCGCCCCGTCGGCCACCGCCCGACGCACCTGGACCAGACGCGCCTCTCGGTGGGTGAGGTACTCGCCGGCCAGCGCGGCCGCGTCGGGGCGCACCGGCCCGTGCCCCGGCAGCAGGGTGACCGGTCCGAGCGCGGCGACCTGGCGCAGCGAGTCGAGGTACGGCGCCAGCGACCCGTCCGGGTGGGCGACCACCGTGGTGCCCCGCCCGAGCACGGTGTCGCCGGTGAGCACCGCCCGGCGCCCGGCCGACTCGACGACGAAGCAGACCGAGTCCGACGTGTGGCCGGGCGTGAGCAGTACCTCGACCGCCAGCCCCTCCGCGCCAACGCCGCCCGACCCGTCCGCCGCCGAGCCCGCCGCCGCGCCGGCCCCGTCCCACTCGACCGGCCCAGCCACCAGCGGCTCGTCGGTCGCGATGCAGTGCGCCGGGTCGAGCGCCCGCACCGGCGCACCGGTCAGCTCGTGGAACCGCGGGGCGCCCTCGGCGTGGTCGGGGTGGCCGTGGGTGAGCAGGACGAGCGCCACCTCGCCCTGGCCGGCCACACTGGCAACAGCGTGCAGGTGCTCCTCGTCCGGCGGGCCCGGGTCCACGACGACGACCCGACCAGCGTCGAGGCGCAGGACGTAGGTGTTGGTGCCGTCGAGGGTCATCGGACCCGGGTTGTCGGCCCGGACCAGCATGCACCAGCCGGGCAGCGGCATCGGCTCCGGGCCCGGGGCGCTGACCGTCACTCGACCACCAGCCGCAGCGCGCCGTCGGTCTCGACCAGCCGCGGGAGGATCGGCCGCAGCCGCCGGGGCGCCGCCAGGGCAGCGGCCACGTCGGGGTAGGCCGCCAGGTCGCGCAGCGCCTCGATCGTCGGCGGCAGCATCGCCATCTCCCCGGCCTCGTGGGCCCGCACCGCTGCCGCCACGCCGACCCAGGTCGCGTGGTCGGCCTCGCCGCTGATGTCGCGCGCGCGCTGCCCGGCCGGCAGCGCGGCGGCGAAGAAGCGGGTGTCGAAGCGCCGCGGCTCGAACTCGGGGGTGATCCAGTGCGCGAAGGGCGCGAGCAGGTCGCTGCGCAGCACCAGCCCACGCCGCTCCAGCAGCCCGGACATCGACAGCGAGCGGTCCAGCAGGGCGAGGCGGTCGCGCTCCCACTCCTCCGCCGTGGTGTCGCCGACCACCGAGCCGGTCGACGGGCCGGTCGACGGGCCGGTCGACGGGCCGGCCAGCAGCACGCCCGACTCCTCGAAGGTCTCGCGCACCGCCGCGCAGACCAGGGCCCGGGCGAGCGGCTCGTCGCAGCCGAGCCACCGGGCCCACTCGTCGGGCGCCGCCCCCGCCCAGGCCGGCGAGGCGTCCCCGTCGCGGGAGTCGACCGACCCGCCGGGGAAGACATGCATGCCCGCCGCGAACGCCATCGATCCGGTGCGCCGCAGGAGGTAGACCTGCAGACCCCCCGGGGTATCACGCAGCAGGATGACCGTGGCGGCGTGCCGCGGTGCCACCGTCTCGCGCGGGCCGGCCAGGTAGGCCAGGGCCCGTTCGCGCAGCGGCCCGGGCACTGCGTCGGGGGCATCCACCACCCGGTGATGGTACGGGCCCGTCCCACGCCGCCGGTACGGTCGGACGGTCGCTGCCAGGGGGAACGCCGAGGGGAGTCGCGTGGCCGAGACGATGACCATCGCCGAGCTGGCGGAGCGGTCCGGGCTGACGGCCCGCAACATCCGCTCCTACCAGTCGAGGGGCCTGCTCTTCGGGCCCGAGATCCGCGGCCGGGTCGCGCACTACAACGGGGCCCACCTGGCGCGGCTGATGCTGATCGGCTCGCTGCAGCGCGAGGGCTTCACCCTGGCCGCCGTCAAACGGCTCATCGAGTCGCCGGGCGACTACAGCGCCATCGTGGCCGACCGGCGCCGCCGGTTCCGTGAGGGCAGCTCCGACATCACGACGACCGTGCCGATCCCCGAGGAGCGGATCCAGGCCCTGCTGCCCGACCTGCCCGAGGACCTGACCGAGACCGGCCTCGCCTGGCGCGACGGCGACGGGCACCTGGTCAGCCACACGGTGCTCGTCGGTGTCGGCCGGATGCTGGCGACCCAGGGCGTCTCGCTGGACGTGGTGACCGCGCTGCAGCTCGAGGCGGCCCGGACGGCTGCCGGGCTCGGCGCCAAGCTGCGCGAGCACCTCGACGCCCAGCTCGACCCGGGCATCGAGAGTCGCGAGGAGCGGATGACCGACCTGGCCCGGGTCGCCGTCCAGCTCAGCGCGACGGCGTACGAGATCGCCTTCCTGCAGGCCGCCCGCCGGCAGCCCGGGCTAACCGACCTCGACGACCAGCTCGACCTCGACGGGGACGTCGAGCGGTAGCACCGCGACACCGACCGCGCTGCGGGCGTGGACCCCGGCGTCGCCGAACACCTTGCCGAGCAGCTCGCTCGCCCCGTTGGCCACACCGGGCTGGCCGGTGAAGCCGGGCGCGCTCGCGACGAAGACGACCACCTTGACGACGCGACGTACGGCCGAGAGGTCACCGACCTCGCCCCTGATGGCGGCCAGCGCGTTGAGCGCGCACGCCGCTGCAGCCTCGGCCGCGACCTCCGGCGTCACCTCCGCGCCGACCTTGCCGGTCGCGACCAGCTCGCCGTCGCGGCGGGGCAGCTGACCGGCGGTGAACACCAGGTCGCCGGTGCGGACGGCCGGGACGTACGCCGCCAGGGGCGGTGAGTCCGACGGCAGGGTCAGACCCAGCTCGGCGATGCGCTCCTCGGGGGTGCTCACGGCTTCTCCCGCTTCAGGTAGGCCACGACCTGCTCGCCGCCGCCGGGCCCGGGCACGACCTGCACGAGCTCCCAGCCGTCCGCGCCCCACGTGTCGAGGATCTGCTTCGTCGCGTGCACCAGCAGCGGCACGGTGGCGTACTCCCACTTCGTCATGCAGGGACCCTAGTGGGCGGTCGGTCAGGGGCCATACTGCGCGGATGCCGACGTCCGCCGACGCCTCGCCCGCCATCGGAGACCGCCGGGTCGCGCTCGTCACCGGCGCCGGCCGGGGCATCGGTCGCGGCGTCGCCGTCCGCCTGTCGCGCGAGGGCTACCGGGTCGCCCTCACCGCGCGCAGCGAGGACGAGCTGCGCGTGACCGCCGACCTCTGCGCCGGCGAGACGCTGGTGCTGACCGCCGACCTCCTCGACCCGGCGGCGCCGGACCGGCTGGTGGACGAGGTCGAGCAGGCGTGGGGCCCGCCCTCGGTGCTGGTCGCCAACGCCGGCGAGGGGCTGTCCGCGCCGATCGCCCGGTTCCCCGACGACGTGTGGGAGCGCCAGCTTGCCCTCAACCTGACGGCGCCGTTCCGGTGCGTACGTCGCGTGGTGCCCGGCATGGTCGACGCCGGGTGGGGCCGGCTCGTCGTGGTGGCGTCGGTGGCCGCCAAGCGCGGCGAGCCCTACATCGCGGGCTACACGGCGGCCAAGCACGGCGTGCTCGGCCTGGTCCGCTCGGTGGCCGCCGAGCTCGCGCGCACCGGTGTCACCGCCAACGCCGTCTGCCCGGCCTACGTCGACACGGCGATGACCGACGGGTCGGTGGCGACGATCGTCGCCCAGACCGGCCGCACCCCCGAGGAGGCCCGGAGGATCCTCGAGCGCAAGCAGCCCATCGGCCGGCTCATCACCGTCGACGAGGTGGTCGACGCCGTGTGGTTCTGCGTGGTCAACGGCGGCGTCAGCGGTCAGGGGCTCAACGTCGACGGCGGCGCGGTGCAGGGGTGACCCAGGACGTCCTGTCCCGAGCCGCGCGCCCGCCGGACCTGACGGTCGACTACGGCCCACGGCCCGACCACCTGGCCGACGTGCGGCTGCCACCCGGCAGCGACCCGGCGCCGCTGCTCGTCGTCGTGCACGGCGGCTTCTGGTCCGCCGCGTGGGACCGCGCGCACGCCGGACCGCAGAGCGAGGGGCTGGCCGACGCCGGCTTCGTCGTGGCGACCGTGGAGTACCACCGGGCGGGGATGCCCGGGGGTGGCTGGCCCGGCACGTTCGACGACCTGGCCACGGTGGCCGACCACGTGCCGCGGCTGGTCGCCGCGGCGGCGCCCGGCCGGGTGTCGGCGGACGTGTCGCCGGTGCTGGTCGGGCACTCTGCGGGCGGTCACCTGGCGCTGTGGGCGGCCAGCCGGCACCGGCTGCCCGGCACGTCGCCGTGGCACCGGCCGACGCCGGTGCCGCTGGCCGGCGTCGTGATGCTCGCCGGCATGGCGGACCTGGTCGACGTCGAGCAGCGCGGTCTCGGCGACCACGCGGCGCGGGCGCTGCTCGGGGGCGGTCCGGCGGCGGTGCCGGAGCGCTACGCCGAGGCCAGTCCCGCGCAGCGGCTGCCGTCGGGCGTCCGGACCGCCCTGGTGCACGGCGCGGCCGACCCCACGGTGCCGGTCGGGTGCAGCCGGACGTACGCCCTGAGGGCGGCCAAGGCCGGCGACGACGCGATGCTGCACGAGCTCGAGGGGGTCGGGCACTTCGAGCTGATCGACCCGCTCTCGGTGGCCTGGCCGACCGTGCTCGCGGCCGTGAAGCGGGTCAGCGGATGAGCTGCCAGTGGCCGTCGCGCTCGTCGACCAGGCGGAAGCCGAGCCGCTCCAGCAGCCGCCGGGACGCGTCGTTGCCGACCTCGACGTCGGCGGTCAGGGCCCGCACCTCGGGCAGCCCGGCCAGCCAGTCGGCCATCACCCGCACCGCCTCGGTGCCGAGCCCCTGCCCGCGGAACGGCGCGGCCAGCCCGTAGCCGATCTCCTGCCGTCCCTCGTCGTCCGGCGGGCCGGCCGTGCCGCAGTCGCCGACCACCCGGCCGTCGTCGGCCAGCGTGACGAACCAGCCGCCGCCCTCGGACCAGTCCGGCCCGCCGTGCTCCACCCACATCCGCAGCCCGTCGGCGGTGTCGGCGTGCGGGTAGCCCGGCGCGAGGTCGAGCCCTGGGTCGCGGCCCTCGAGCAGTGCACGGGCCTGCTCCATGGTCTGCGGCACGAGGACGACGCGCCCGGCGCGCAGGGTCGGTTTCGGCACGGGCGCCACCGTAGGCCGCTGACCTGCTCGTTAGGCTCGGCGGGTGGCGAGCCGGGAGTCCGACTGGGAGGGCGTGCGGCTGCACGTCGTCACCGGCAAGGGCGGCACCGGCAAGACCACGGTCGCCGCCGCACTCGCCCTGGCGCTGGCCGGGGAGGGCCGCCGGACGCTGCTCGTCGAGGTCGAGAACCGCCAGGGCATCGCCCAGCTCTTCGACTCGCCGCCGCTGCCCTACGAAGAGCGCAAGGTCTCGGTCGGGCCGGGCGGGGGCGACGTGTTCGCGCTGGCGATCGACCCCGAGGAGGCCCTCCTCGAGTACCTCGAGATGTTCTACCGGCTGGGCCGTGCCGGACGCGGCCTGCGCCGGATCGGGGCGATCGACTTCGCGACGACCATCGCGCCGGGCATGCGCGACGTGCTGCTCACCGGCAAGGTCTACGAGGCGGCACGACGCCGCAAGGGCACCGAGCCCGTGTACGACGCGGTGGTGCTCGACGCGCCGCCGACGGGCCGGATCACCCGGTTCCTGGGGGTCAACGAGGAGGTCGCGGGGCTGGCCCGGGTCGGGCCGATCCGCGGCCAGGCCGACTCCATCATGTCGCTGCTGCGCAGCCCGATGACCGCGGTGCACATCGTGACCCTGCTCGAGGAGATGCCGGTCCAGGAGACCGCCGACGGGGTCACCGAGCTGGCCAAGGCCGGGCTGCCGGTCGGCGGCATCGTCGTCAACGCGGTGCGGGTGCCGCTGCTCAAGCAGGCCGAGCTCACCGCGGCCGCCAAGGGTCGGCTCGACCGCGCCGAGCTGGCCGAGGGGCTCGCCGCCGCCGGCGTCAAGGTCCGCGACCCGGGCGTCGACGCCCTGCTGGTCGAGGCCGCGGAGCACGCGGCCCGGGTCGCGCTGGAGAAGAGCCAGCGCCGGGCGGTCAAGACGCTGCAGCGGCCGACGTACGACCTGCCCTTGCTGACGGGAGGCGTCGACCTCGGCGCGCTCTACCAGCTCGCGGAGCACCTGTGCCGGCAGGGCATGGCATGAGCGCCGCGCCGAGCCGGACGCTCGACCTGGACGCGGTGCTCGCCGACCGGTCGACCCGGATCATCGTGTGCTGCGGCGCCGGAGGTGTCGGCAAGACGACCACCGCGGCGGCCCTCGGCCTGCGGGCCGCCGAGGAGGGCCGCACGGTCGTGGTGCTGACGATCGACCCGGCCCGCCGGCTGGCCCAGTCGATGGGGCTCTCCGAGCTCGACAACAGCCCCCGCCGGGTCAAGGGCGTCGACGAGTCCAGCGGCGGCTCGCTGGACGCGATGATGCTCGACATGAAGCGGACGTTCGACGACGTCGTGTTCGCGCACGCCACGCCCGACCGGGCCCAGATGATCATGGAGAACCCCTTCTACCAGTCGCTGTCGTCGAGCTTCTCCGGCACGCAGGAGTACATGGCGATGGAGAAGCTCGGCCAGCTGCGGGCCGAGGACCGCTGGGACCTGATCGTCGTCGACACCCCACCGAGCCGGTCGGCGCTGGACTTCCTCGACGCGCCGAAGCGGTTGGGCTCGTTCCTGGACGGGCGCTTCATCCGGGTGCTCATGGGCACTGCCAAGACCGGCGGCCGGGCTTACCTCAAGGTCGTGGGCGCCGGTCTCAACGCGATGACCTCCGTGCTCACCAAGGTGCTCGGCGGCCAGGTGCTCAAGGACCTGCAGGCGTTCATCGCGGCGCTGGACACGATGTTCGGCGGCTTCCGGGAGCGGGCTGACGCGACCTACCAGCTGCTGCAGGCGCGCGGCACGTCCTTCGTCGTGGTGGCCGCCCCGGAGCGCGACGCGCTGCGGGAGGCGTCGTACTTCGTCGAGCGGCTGGGCGAGGAGCGGATGCCGCTATCCGGCCTGGTGCTCAACCGGGTGCACGCCTCCGGCGCGACCGGGCTGTCGGCCGACCGGGCGGCCGCCGGGTCCGAGACCCTCGACGAGTCGCGTTCCCACCCGCTGGCGGCCGGCATCCTGCGGCTGCACGCCGAGCGGATGCGGCTGATCGAGCGGGAGCAGTCGTTGCGGGGGCGGTTCACGGCCGCGCACCCCCGCGTACCGGTGGTCGACGTGGCCGCCCAGCCCGGCGACGTGCACGACCTGGCCGGCCTGCGGCTGGTCGGCGAGTCCCTCGCCGGCGCCTGAGCCGCGCCTACTCAGCCACCCCCGGCCACCTCCGGCCACCCCCGGCCACCTCCGGCCACCTCCGGCAACCATGATCGTTTGCGACGTGGACGCGCCCGACACGCCGAGGTGCCCGGCGTGTCGAGGCGGCTGGTGTCGCGAACGATCATGCAGGTGCGGCGGGTGGTGCACGCCGTCGGCGGTACGTCGCCAAGCCCCCCGGACAGCAGAAACGGGGCGGTCCTCCCCTCCACAAAGGGACCGCCCCGTCATCGCTCTCCCGTCGGGAGCTGCTCTCTCGCTACATGGCGACCTGGAGGTCCACCGCAGCGATCAGCCCACGCTCGTACTCGTCACGCGCCGTCTCGAGGAGGGCACGCCACGAGGTGACGTTGGGTCGGCGACGGAGCAGCGCTCGGCGCTCACGCTCGGTCATCCCGCCCCAGACGCCGAACTCGACCCTGTTGTCCAGGGCATCGGCGAGGCACTCGGTCCGGACCGGGCAGCCCATGCAGACGGCCTTCGCGCGGTTCTGCGCGGCCCCCTGCACGAACAACGTGTCCGGGTCACTGGTACGGCAAGCCCCCCGCGAGGCCCAGTCGTCTGCCCACATGCTGTCCGTCCTTAGTGCAGTGCGCCCCCCTTGGCGGGGTGTGCGCCGTGGTGCGTCGTGCTGAGGACGGTACGGATCCGGACACCTCGGGCAACAGAACCGTTCGGCCCAATCTGATCTAGTCAGTACGGACTACGGCTGGAGCCCGCATGGACGCGAACCCCTCCCGCCACCCGTACCCTTGTGCCTCATGCAGGCTCTCCGCCCCGGCCTGGACCGGCCCGACGCCGGGTTCGTGACCCGGCTCGTGCTCTTCCTCGGGATCAGCGTGCTCTGCGGCCTCCTGGTCGCAGGGCTGGTGCTGCCCGTGGTCGGCGGTCTGGGCCTGGCGGCCCGCGACGGCGCCGAGGGCTTCGAGGACCTGCCCGCCGAGCTGGAGATTCCCCCGCTCGCCCAGCGCTCCCGGATCCTGGCCGCCGACGGCAGCCTGATCGCCACCTTCTACTCCGAGAACCGGGTCGTGGTCCCGCTTTCCGACGTCACCCCGGTCATGCGCCGGGCGGTGATCGCGATCGAGGACTCCCGCTTCTACCAGCACGGCGGCATCGACCTCCGCGGCACGATGCGCGCCTTCGTCAACAACCAGTCCGGCCAGGACGTGCAGGGCGGCTCTACCCTGACCCAGCAGTACGTCAAGCAGGTGCTGCTCGAGTCCGCCGAGAGCATCGACGACCCGAAGAAGCGGGCCGAGGCGCGGGCCGCCGCGACGGAGCAGTCCTACAGCCGCAAGTTGCGCGAGCTGCGCTACGCGGTGGCCCTGGAGGAGAAGTACTCCAAGCGGCAGATCCTCGAGCGCTACCTGAACATCGCCTACTTCGGCGGTGGTGCGTACGGCGTCGAGGCGGCCGCCCGGCGCTACTTCAGCACCCACGCCCGCGACCTGACCCTGGCACAGGCCGCGACGCTGGCCGGCATCGTCCAGCAGCCCACGGCGTTCGACCCGACGCGCAATCCCGAGCGCTCTCTCGCCCGACGCAACGTCGTGCTCAGCCGGATGGCGGCCGTCGGCGTGGTCGACCCGACGGAGGCCGAGCAGGCTAAGACCACCGAGCTCGACCTCAAGCCGTCGAAGCGCTCGACGCAGAACGGCTGCCAGGAGTCCAAGGTCGCGTTCTTCTGCGACTTCGTGCTCAAGACGATCCAGAACGACAAGGCGTTCGGCGCCACCCGCACCGACCGGACCAACCTGCTGCTCAAGGGCGGCCTGACCATCACCACGACGCTGGACCGCAACGCGCAGCGCAACGCCCAGGACGCGGTGAGCGAGTACGTCAACCCGCGCGACAAGGTGGCCTCCGCGCTGGCCACGGTGCAACCGGGCACCGGGCAGATCAAGGCGATGGCGACCAGCCGCAGCTTCGGCGACGGCAAGGGGCAGTTCAAGTTCAACCCCGCGACCGACCAGGCGTACGGCGGCAGCCGAGGGTTCCAGGCCGGGTCGACCTTCAAGGTGTTCGTCGCCGCGGCGGCGCTGGAGAAGGGCTACCCCTTCGACTACGGCATCTACTCGCCCTACCAGGTCGACATCGGCCCGGTCGAGGCGTGCAACGGCGAGACGCTCTACGACAAGTGGGACCCGGTCAACGAGACCGAGAGCGAGAACGGCTACTACACGCTGCGCACCGGCATCGAGGGGTCGATCAACACCTACTTCGCCCAGCTGAGCGAGCGGGTCGGCGTCTGCCGCCCCGCCGAGCTGGCCGCGGCGATGGGCGTGCGCCGCGCCGATGGCAAGAAGCTCCAGGTGGTCAAGTCGTTCACCCTCGGGGTCAACGAGGTCTCCCCGCTGACGATGGCCGAGGCCTACGCGACGTTCGCCGCCCGCGGCACCCACTGCAACGCGATCGCGATCCTCGAGGTGACCGACCCGAGCGGCAACCGGCTCAGCGTCCCCGACGCCGACTGCCAGCAGGTGATCGACCAGGAGATCGCCGACGGCATGAACGAGCTGCTGCAGGGCGTGATGACCAACGGCACCGGTGCCCGGGCGCAGATCGGGCGCCCCTCCGCCGGCAAGACCGGCACCACGAACCAGCGGGCCAACGTCTGGTTCATCGGCTACACGCCCGACCTCGCGACCGCGGTGTGGGCGGGCAACCCGTCACCGCCGAAGGGTGGCTACCCGCTCTTCGACCGGGTCATCGGTGGCCGCTACTACGGCGACGTCTGCGGCGGCTGCCTGCCCGGGCCGATCTGGCAGACGATGATGAGCCGCACGCTGGCCAACGTCCCGGTGAGCTCGTTCAGCGAGGCGACCGACGACGTCGTGCGCGGCGAGTCGATCCAGGTCCCGTCGGTGACCGGCATGTCGGTCGAGCAGGCCAAGAAGGTGCTGCGGCAGGCCCAGCTCGACCCGGTGGAGAGCGGAGACCGGGTCTACGCGGCCTACGCCCCCGAAGGCACGGTCGCCTACTCCTACCCGGGCGACGGCGCCTCGGTCTACCCCGGCCAGCGCGTCGTCATCTACGTCAGCGCCGGCCCGCCGCCGGCCGAGCCGCCGCCGCCGACGTCCGAGCCGCAGAACACCCTGGGCCCGGACGACTGCGAGAACTCCAACCGCCCGGAGTGCCGTAACCGCCCGTGACCCGGGGCCCCACCTGCGGGCCGACGCCGGCTCCGGGTCTAGAGACCGAGCTGGCGACGTACCTCCGCGGCGACCCGGCCACCCTCGGCCCGGCCGGCGGTCTTCGGCGTGACGCCCTTCATCACCTGGCCCATGGCCTGCGGACCGGAGACGCCGGTCTCCCCGATCGCCGCGGCGACCAGGTCGCGCAGCTCGTCGTCGCCCAGCTGGGCCGGCAGGTAGGTCGCGATGACCTCGCCCTCGGCGCGCTCCCGCTCGGCGCTCTCCGGCCGGCCGCCCTGGTCGAACGCCTCGGCGGCCTCGCGACGCTTCTTCGCCTCGCGGCCCAGCACGGTGACGACCTCGGCGTCGTCGAGCTGGCGCGCCGACTTGCCCGCGACCTCCTCGGTGCGGACCGCGGTGAGCACCATCCGCAGCGTGGCGGAGCGCAGCTCGTCACGCGCCTTCATCGCCGCGGTGAGGTCGGCCTGCAGCTGGTCCTTGAGTGGGGACATGCCGGCAAGTGTGTCAGCATCGGGTGGTGTCTCGACCTCCCCGCACGCCGCTGTCCGCGGCTGCCGTCGCGACCGCCGCGGGTGCGGTGGCCGGGGCGGCCTGCCTGACCTGGGCTGCGGCGTACGAGATCCGCGCGTTCACGCTGCGTCGGGTCGAGGTGCCGGTTCTCGCACCGGGTGCCCGGCCGCTGCGGGTGCTGCACGTCTCCGACCTGCACCTGACGCCCGGCCAGAAGGCGAAGCGCGAGTGGGTCCGCTCGCTGGCCGGTCTGGAGCCGGACCTGGTCGTCGACACCGGAGACAACCTGGCGCACCGAGAGTCGGTGCCGGCGGTCCTGGACGCGCTCGGCCCGCTGCTCGAGCGGCCCGGCGCCTTCGTCATGGGCTCGAACGACTACTACGAGCCGACGTTCAAGAATCCGGCCCGCTACCTGCTGCCGGTCGGCGAGCCGCGTCTGTCGAAGCACCGGATGCCCACCGACGACCTGCGCGACGGCCTGCTCGCCGCCGGCTGGGTCGACCTCGACAACGCCCGCGAGCGGATCAAGGCCGACCACCGAGAGATCGAGCTGGTCGGCACCGACGACGCGCACATCCGGCAGGACCGCTACCAGGACGTGGCCGGTCCCGCCGACCCCGCAGCCGACCTGTCGATCGGCGTCACCCACGCCCCCTACCGCCGGGTCCTGGACCCGATGGTCGCCGACGGCTTCCCGCTGGTGCTGGCCGGCCACACGCACGGCGGCCAGCTCTGCGTGCCGTTCGTCGGCGCGCTGGTGACCAACTGCGACCTGCCGCGGCGCCAGGCGAAGGGGCTCTCCACCCACGAGCACGGCGGGCGCCGTGCCTTCCTGCACGTCTCCGCCGGAGTCGGTACGTCGCCGTACGCGCAGGTGCGCTTCGCCTGCCGCCCCGAGGCGACGCTGCTGACCCTGGTGCCGCGGGAGTCCTGACAGGTTCAACCGGCCCGACCCGGCCGGGCGGAGCACTCCCCCGCACCGGCTAGACTGTCCGCGCTTCCTTCGGGGTGTAGCGCAGCTTGGTAGCGCGCTGCGTTCGGGACGCAGAGGTCGTGGGTTCAAATCCCGCCACCCCGACAGCAGACGGCCGGTGCTTCGCGAGATTCAGAGGCGCCGGCTGTCCGTCGTCCCGGGCCGAGTCGCCACGGCGGTGTGGCGCCGCCCTGCTGCGCGGTCAACGAACCGGCCCCACCCGGCGTGCTCGGCGAAGACCCGGCCCACCACCGCCATCACGATGACCACGAAGCCGAAGGCGACAAGCCACGACGCAGCGGCGAGCACCAGGCCGAAGGTGCCGAACTGCTCGACGCTGACCTTGACGTAGCGCGGCATCACGATGTTCGACCCGGTGGTGAGCAGGAGCATGCCCAACGCCGTGAGCACGGCGGTCGGCAACAGGTGCGACCACGCGACCCGCCACAGCAGCAGCACCCGGGCGCCCCACCACCAGATCAGGACCGCAAAGGTGCCGAGGACCACGACCTGCGGCGCCGGGTGCCCCGGGACGTCGGCGAGCAGACCGCCGACAAGCACCACGCCGTCGAGGTAGATGAGCCAGCCCACGAGCCAGATCACGCTGCTCCGCACGGCGCCGCTGCGGCGCACGCCCGTCAGGTCCCAGATCTTCGCGTAGGTCCGCTGCAGGGCGCGCGAGAAGCTGGTCGCCGAGATCAACGTGATCAGCAGTCCGATGTACCCGGTCTCCTGACGCAGCTCCGACTCGGGGAGCACCAGCTTCTGGAGCGGCCCGGTGGCCTCGGGGGCGAGCCCCATCGCGTCCCGGATGTGGGCGAGCACGTCGGCTCCGAAGGAAGGCGGCGCGAAGGCGGCCACGACCACGAGCAGCGGCAGCACGGCCAGCAGGGCCTGCGCACCAATCGCCAGCGATCGGTCGATCACCTCGACGCGGACCAGCTCGGAGACCAGTCGACCGAGGACCGGGATCCGAGCCAGCAGGTCGGACGTCCAGGCCCGGGTCCGGGCGGTCCGCTCGCTGCCGCCCTGGGCCCAGCCGCGCAGGCGCGAGAAGCGGCCCGTGGAGCGCACGGGACGAGGCTCCCGGCGCGGGCCGGACGGTGCATCACCCCTCATGGGTGAGGCGGCGACGCCGGTCGGCTCGACATCCTGGCCGCGAGGAGCCGCGCCGGTGCGGCACGCCTGCGTCTGCGGACGCCGTCCGAGGAGCACGATGTCGCCATGCTGAAGTGGTTGCTCGTCCGCCTGCTCGTCATCGCCGCAGCGTTCTGGATCACCGCCTGGCTGATCCCGGGCTTCGAGGTCGACGGCGGCTTCTTCACCTACCTCTGGGTCGCCCTCCTGTTCGGCATCGTCAACGCGGTGCTCGGGCCGATCCTGCACCTGATCTCGCTGCCGCTGACGATCATCACGCTGGGGCTCTTCGCCCTGGTCGTCAACGCGGTCGTCCTGGCAGCGGTCGCCGGCCTCAGCGACAAGCTCGACGTCGGGGGCTTCGGCTGGACCATCGTGGCCGCGCTGGTCATCAGCATCGTGTCCGCCGTCCTGGGCGCCATCAGCAACCGGGCGCTGGCCGGCACGCAGTGACCGGCGGCGCGTCCTCGCCGGACGGTCGGACCATCGCCGTCACGTCCGCCGACAGCGGCACGTCACCGGGTGACATCGTCCTGCTCCGCAGCGGGGACAGGACGTACCTGGGTCAGGTCCTCGAGCCCCCGACGACCGGGTCCGACGGCGTCGAGCGCTCGACCGGGCTGCTGGTCGGGGCGATGCGGCCCGACGGCACGGTCGACCGGTCGGCGCGGGCGCCCTTCGCCGACGCCTCGGTCGGACCCGTCGCCGCCGAGACCCTCGAGGCCCTGCAGGCCGCCGTCGGCGCGACGCTCCCGATCGGCTCCTGGAGCCCGTCCGGGGCCACCGTGCCGGCCCGGCTCCGCCCGCAGGGCTTCGGCCGCCACACCTTTCTGTGCGGCCAGAGCGGGTCCGGCAAGACGTACGCCCTCGGCGTGCTGCTCGAGCAGCTGCTGCTCGGCACCGACCTGCGGATGGTGGTGCTCGACCCCAACGCCGACTACGTGCGGCTGGGCACGCCGCGCCCGGACGCACCTGCCGACCTCTCCGAGCGGCTGGCGGCCACCGACGTCCGGGTCCTGGCCGCCGACGGTGCCGGCCGCGAGGGCAGCGAGCCGCTGCGGATGCGCTTCATGACCATGCCGGTCGCGGCCCGGGCCGCGCTGCTCCGGCTCGACCCGCTCCGCGACCGCGACGAGTACAACCACTTCCTGCACATGTCCGACAGCTCGGAGTCGGTCCAGGGCATCGACGACCTCGTGCGCCGGATGCGCGAGCAGGGCGGGAACGGAGAGGCGCTCGCGCAGCGCATCGAGAACCTCGGGCTTCTGGACTGGGAGGTCTGGGCCGGCGAGCGCCGCTCGGCCTGGGAGGTCGTCGAGGACGGGCCGCGGATGACGGTGCTCGACCTCAGCGGGTTCCGGGACCCGCACGAGCCGGTCGCCGCGAGCCTCGACCTGGTGGAGCGGCTGTGGCAGCAGCGCGAGGGCCGGACACCCACGCTGCTGGTCATCGACGAGGCGCACAACCTGTGCCCGGCACGGCCGGCCGGCCCCGCGCAGGCGGCGCTGGTCGAGCGGCTGGTGCAGATCGCGGCCGAAGGTCGCAAGTACGGCCTGTGGCTGCTGCTCTCGACCCAGCGACCGTCGAAGATCCACCCGCAGGTGCTGTCGCAGTGCGACAACCTGCTGCTGATGCGGATGAACTCGCCCGGCGACCTGGCAGAGCTGGCAGACGTCTTCGGCTTCGCACCACCCGCGATGCTGCGCTCGTCACCGTTCTTCGTGCAGGGCGAGGTGCTGGCCGCCGGCGCATTCGTGCCTGCCCCCGCCGTGCTGCGCATGGGCGTCCGGCTCACACCCGAGGGCGGCACCGACGTGGCGGTCCCGGTCCCCTGACGGCGTACGCCGCGACGCCGGTCAGTCGGGCGGGCCTGACGGGAGCCGTCGGCGCAGCGGCCGGCGCACCGACGCCCGCGACCACAGGGCGCGCTGGACCGCGAGGGTGAGCCAGCCGGCAACGGCCATGCCCGAGAGGTTGAGCAGCAGCTGGAGGCCGCTCCCGGTCACCTCGTCCCAGACGCCGAACGCCAGCCCCAGGGCGACGTTGCCGGACGCGGGCACGGTCGTCACCGAGATGAAGACCCCGGAGAGCCCGCCGACCTTCGCCGAGGTGAGCGACAGGACACCGGCGGCCGCCGCGATCACCGCGACCACGAACGTCCAGCGGTCCGGCGAGTAGATGAAGTGCGTCTCCGGCCGACTGCCGGTCACGTCCTCCGCGTCGACCCAGCCGAGCCACCGCGCCGTCAGTGCTGCCAGGGTTGCCAGCAGGATCGCGACGGTGAAGCCCAGCAGCAGCGTCGAGGCAGCCCGGCGGAAAAGGCTTCTGCGGCGTCGCACCAGTGCCAGGCCAAGAGCGGCGATCGGCACGAACTCCGGTCCGAGCACCATCGCGCCGATCACCAGGACCTGCGAGTCCAGCACGATGGCGATCGATGCGAGCAGGGTCGCGAGGGTCATGAAGCTCAGGTAGGTCCAGTTGAGCTCGGACTCCTCGTACGCGCGCTGCGTCACGTCGGCCCACACCACGGCGTCCGCGCTGCTGCCGGGCGTGCGCTGCTCGGCCGCGAGGCCGCGCTGCGACAGCCAGGCGTGGACCGCCTCGACCTGGATCGTGCCGTCCTCCTGCACTCCGAGGTCGCGCAGGTGGTCGACGACCTCGTTGACCCCCTCGCGGGCGATGTCGGCGAGCACCACGTCGCCCTCGGGGGAGATCGACGCTCCGCGTAGGACCGACAGGCTGCTGACCGCCGGGTCCGAGCGCAGCAGCTCGACGACGTCGGCGGAGAGCTCCGCGCGAACGGAGACACGCAGCGACATCACGGGGACATGCTGCCGTACCCGGCGTGCGACGACCGGCTAACGGCGGGCGGCGACCAGCTCGGCGATCTGCACGGCGTTGAGCGCGGCACCCTTGCGCAAGTTGTCGCCGACGACGAAGAGCGCCAGGCCGCGTCCGTCGGGCACGCCCGGGTCCTGCCGGATGCGCCCCACCAGGCTCGGGTCGGTGCCGGCCGCCGCCAACGGAGTGGGTACGTCGGCCAGCTCGACACCCGGCGCTGCCGCGAGGAGCTCGATCGCGCGGGCGACCGACAGCGGTCGCTCGAACTCCACGTTGAGCGACAGCGAGTGCCCGGTGTAGACCGGCACCCGCACGCAGGTGCCCGAGACGAGCAGCTGCGGAATGCCGAGGATCTTGCGGCTCTCGTTGCGCAGCTTCTGCTCCTCGTCGGTCTCGAACGAGCCGTCGGGGACGAGCGAGCCGGCCATCGGGAGCACGTTGAAGGCGATCGGGGCGATGTACTTCTCGGGCTCCGGGTAGGGCACGGCCGAGCCGTCGTGCACCAGCTCGGTGGCCCGGTCGACCACCTGACGGGCCTGCTTGTCGAGCTCGTCGACACCGGCGCCTCCGCTCCCGGAGACCGCCTGGTAGGTGCTGGCCACCATCCGCACCAGGCCGGCCTCGTCGTGCAGTGGCTTCAGTGCCGGCATCGCGGCCATCGTCGTGCAGTTGGGGTTGGCGATGATGCCCTTGACCGCGTTGGCCACCTCGTCGCCGTTGACCTCGCTGACGACCAGCGGCACCTGGGGGTGCATCCGCCACGCGGACGAGTTGTCGACGACGACCGCACCGGCCGCGGCGTACCGCTCCGCGATGGCCCGCGATGTCGTCGCGCCCGCAGAGAACACCGCGATGTCGAGGTCGCTGACGTCGGCGGTGCTGGCGTCCTCGACGACGACCTCCTCTCCACGCCACGGCAGCGTGCTGCCGGCCGAGCGGGCGGAGGCGAAGAACCTGATGCGGGACAACGGGAACCCGCGCTCGTCCAGCAGCCGCCGCATCACGGTGCCGACCTGACCGGTCGCACCGACGATACCCACGGTCAGACCGTCCCTTCTGCTGCTCACCTGCCGGTCCCTCCGTAGACGACGGCCTCCGTCTGGGCCGTGTCGAGCTCGAACGCGCTGTGCACGGCCGTGACGGCGGCGTCGACGTCCTCGCCGCGGACGACGACCGAGATCCGGATCTCCGACGTCGAGATCATCTCGATGTTGACGCCGGCGTCGGCGAGGGCGCCGAAGAACGTGGCGGAGACGCCGGGGTGCGAGCGCATGCCGGCCCCGACGAGCGACACCTTGCCGACCTGGTCGTCGTAGAGCAGGTCCTCGAAGCCGACCTGGCCCTGGATCCGGCTCAGCGCCGACATCGCGGTCTGCCCGTCGCTCTTGGGCAGCGTGAACGAGATGTCGGTGCGGCCGGTGGCGGCAGCGGAGATGTTCTGCACGATCATGTCGATGTTGATCTCGGCGGCGGCGATGGCGCGGAAGAGCACCGCGGCCTCGCCCGGCTTGTCCGGCACGCCGACGACGGTGATCTTGGCCTCGGAGCGGTCGTGCGCGACGCCGCTGATGATGGCCTGCTCCATCTGGTCGACCCCTTCGTCCTCGTCGGTGACCCAGGTGCCCTCGCGGGTCGAGAACGACGACCGCACGTGGACCGGGATCGAGTACCTGCGGGCGTACTCCACGCACCGCAGGTGCAGCACCTTGGCGCCGCACGCCGCCATCTCCAGCATCTCCTCGTAGGAGATGCGGGACAGCCGGCGCGCGGTCGGCACGATGCGCGGGTCGGCGGAGAACACCCCGTCGACGTCGGTGTAGATCTCGCACACCTGCGCCCCGAGCGCAGCGGCCAGTGCGACCGCCGTCGTGTCCGTGCCGCCGCGGCCGAGGGTGGTGATCTCCTTGGTGTCCTGGGAGACGCCCTGGAAGCCGGCGACGATGACGATGGCGCCCTCGTCCAGGGCGGACCGGATGCGGCCCGGGGTGATGTCGATGATGCGGGCCTTGCCGTGCGTCGAGTCGGTGATGACGCCGGCCTGGCTGCCGGTGTAGGACCGCGCCTCGTAGCCCAGGTTGGCGATCGCCATGGCCAGCAGGGCCATCGAGATGCGCTCGCCGGCCGTGAGCAGCATGTCGAGCTCGCGGCCGGGCGGCAGCGGGCTCACCTGCTGGGCGAGGTCGACGAGCTCGTCGGTCGTGTCGCCCATCGCCGAGACCGCGACGACGACGTCGTTGCCGGCCTTGCGGGTGTCGACGATGCGCTTCGCGACGCGCTTGATCGAGTCGGCGTCGGCGACGGAGGAGCCTCCGTACTTCTGCACGACCAGGGCCACGACCGCGACTCCTTCGCTCGCTCTCCTCCGGCTGGACGTCCCAGTCTAGGGAGGGGTGGACGGGCGACCCCCGCGCGTCCGGCAGCCGGAACCCGCGCGGGTGGGCCAGGATCGGGTGATGGAAGCCGCCGGGGGGATCCTCGTCGACGGTGTCGCACGCCGCTTCGGGGCGGTCGAGGCGGTGCGGCACATCGACCTGACGGCGCCGCCGGGCGAGGTCACCGCCCTGGTCGGACCCAACGGCTCCGGCAAGACCACGCTCTTCCTGGTGCTCGCCTCGCTGCTCGTCCCGGACGCCGGACGGGTGTCGGTCGGCGGCCACGACCCGGTCACCGAGCCGGACGCGGTGCGCGCCGTGCTCGGTTGGTCGCCGGACGTCTTCGGCGTCTACGACAACCTGACGGTGCGGGAGTACCTCGAGTTCTTCGCGGCCGCGTACCTGCTCCCGGCCGGCGCGCGGCGAGGGCGGGCGGACGAGCTGCTGTCGGACGTGCACCTGGAGACGTTCGCCGGCTCACCGGTGCACGTCCTCTCGCGCGGCCAGAAGCAGCGGCTCGGGCTGGCCCGCGCGCTGGTGCACCGTCCGCGGGTGCTGGTGCTCGACGAGCCGGCCAGCGGGCTCGACCCGCGCAGCCGGGTGGACCTGCGGGAGCTGCTCAGGGCGCAGGCTGCGGCCGGGGTGGCGGTGCTGGTCTCGAGCCACGTCCTGTCCGACCTCGAGGAGGTCGCCGACCGGGTGGTGTTCATCGAGGGCGGGCGGACGGTCGGCGAGCACTCGGTGCGGGCACTGCCGCAGGCCCGGGCCCGACCGTGGCGGATCCGCTCCCTGGACGACGGCGCGCTGGTCGCCGTGCTCGACTCGATGGGCATGGCGCACTCGGCGCCCGGCCCCTCCGGGCTCGAGGTCGTGGTCGGCTCGGACGAGGAGGCCGCCGACCTGGTGGTGGCCCTGGTCCGCGCCGGCGTGCGCGTGGTGTCGCTGGCGCCCAGCGGCGGCGACCTCGAGGCGGCCTACCTCGAGCTGACGGAGGAGCGCCGATGACCGTCAGCAAGGACCGGCTGGACCGGCTGGACCGCCCGGCGACGCCGGCGCCCTCGCGTGCCGGCAGCCTGCTGGCCGGGGTGCGGACGGTCGCCGAGCAGGAGTTCCGGCTGCGGATCCGTGCCGGGCGGTGGCGCTGGCTGCTCGGCATCTGGTTCGGCGTCGTGCTGGTGTTCGCGCTGCTGCTGCGGCTGGGCATCGACGCGGTGACCTCGGCCGGCGACAGCCGGCCGGTAGGCCCGACGCTGTTCGGCGGGGTGCTGCTCTTCGTCCTCGGGCTGGCGCTGCTCGTGGTGCCAGCGCTGACTGCGCAGTCGATCAACGGCGACCGGGAGCGCGGGACGCTGGCCACCCTCCAGGTGACCCGGCTGACCGCTGCCCAGATCGCGCTCGGCAAGCTGGCCGCAGCCTGGGGCACGGCGGTTGTCTTTCTGGCGCTGACGCTGCCGATCGTCGGGTGGGCGATGGTCGAGGGCGGCCTGCCTCTGGTCAACGTCGTGAGCACGCTGCTGGTCGTGGCGCTGCTGCTCGGTGTCGTGTGCGCTCTCGCGCAGTGCCTGTCGGCGGTCTTCGCCCGCAGCATCACCTCCGCACTGATGTCCTACGTCACCGTCTTCGCGCTCACCGTCGGGACGCTGATCGCCTTCGGGCTGGCCACCGCACTGACCAGCGAGCAGGCGACCGTCTACTACCGGAGCCCGGCCGTGGACCCGGAGACCGGGCGGATAGACCCCGACGGCCCGGTCACCCGCAGCAGCTACACGACCACCCGGGTGCGGCCGGACCGCACCTGGCCGCTGCTCGCGCCCAACCCGTTCGTCGTGCTCGCCGACTCGGCCCCGGCCCTGCCCGAACGGCTGGACCCGCGGACCGGCGAGCGGGTGCCGGAGACGCTGGACCCGCTGGGCGAGCTGGGCAACGCCATCCGGGAGGCGCGCCGCCCGCCGAGAGACGGCCAGCGTTTCGGCGACACCGCGCCGGACGGCGGAGGTCCGGTCTGGCCGTACGGTCTGGCCTTCGACGTGCTGCTCGGCGTCGGCGCGGTGATCGTGACCGTGCGCCGGCTGCGCACGCCGGTCCATCGCCTGCCGCGCGGTGTCCGGATCGCCTGACTCCCGGGTGCCCCGGCGGTGTGCCGGCCTAGGGGTGCTGGTGCACCTCGGCGACGGTCTCGGCGAGCAGCCGGTCCTCGACCTTGACGGTCTCGTCGAGGTCGGTGTCGAGCCGCACGTGGGACACGACCGAGTGCAGCGCGCGGAGCACCGACGAGGCGGTGCTGCCCCAGTTGCTCAGGTAGGAGAACTGCCACCACCACAGCGCCTCGGTGGACCGGCCGGCACGGTAGTGCTGCAGGCCGTGCAGGAGGTCGCTCATCACGTCGGTGATGTCGTCGGAGAGCCGGCTGGTGAAGAGCTCCGGCTCGCTCGCGTAGGGGTCGAAGAGCGCGGCGTGCTCGTCGATCGGCTCGAGCAGGTTGGCCAGCGACGAGCGCAACCCCTCGAGGTCGGGGTCGAAGCCGGCGTCGGGCTCGAACCGGTCGTCGGGCACCACGTCGGAGATCGCACCGAGCCGGCCGCCGGCCAGCAGCAGCTGCGACACCTCGAGCAGCAGCAGCGAGATCGCGTAGTCGGGGTCCTGCGCGGCCGCGATCTCGCGCACCGCGACCACGAAGCTCTCGACCTGGTCGGCGATCTCGACCGTGAAGTCGGACAGGTCGTCGGTCGCAGTCATGGGCCCATCCTCACCACTCGGTCACACATCGAGCAACCGCCGCCCCTCGAAGGCCCGACCGAGCGTGACCTCGTCGGCGTACTCCAGGTCGCCGCCGACCGGCAGGCCGCTCGCCAGGCGGGTCACCCGCAGCCCCATCGGCTTGACCAGCCGGGCCAGGTAGGTCGCCGTCGCCTCCCCCTCGAGGTTGGGGTCGGTGGCGAGGATGAGCTCGGTCACCTCGCCGTCGGCCAGCCGGGTCATCAGCTCGCGGACCCGCAGGTCGTCGGGACCGATGCCCTCTATCGGGCTGATCGCGCCGCCCAGCACGTGGTAGCGCCCGCGGAACTCGCGGGTCTTCTCGATCGCGACCACGTCCTTGGGCTCCTCGACCACGCAGATGACCGTGAGGTCCCGGCGCGCGTCCCGGCAGATGCGGCACTGCTCGTCCTCGGCGACGTTGCCGCAGGTGGCGCAGAACCGGACTCTCTCCTTGACCTCGGTGAGGGCGGAGACGAGACGGCGTACGTCGGCAGGCTCGGCAGCCAGGAGGTGGAACGCGATGCGCTGGGCCGACTTCGGCCCGACGCCCGGCAGCCGACCGAGCTCGTCGATCAGGTCCTGGACGACGCCCTCGTACACCGCGGTCCTCGCCTACAGGCCCGGCAGCCCGAGGCCGCCGCCCATGCCGCCCAGCCCCTCGGCCAGCGGGGCCATGGTCTGGTCCTGCAGCTCCCGCGCTGCCCGGTTGGCGTCGCGGATCGCCGCGACCACCAGGTCGGCCAGCCCCTCGGCGTCGTCCGGGTCGATGGCGGCCGGATCGATGCGCAGCCCCACCACCTCACCGCCGCCGGTGACCGTCGCGTGGACCAGCTCACCGCCGGCCGAGCCGGTCACCTCGGCCCGGGCCAGCTCCTCCTGCGCCTCCAGGAGGCGGGTCTGCATGGCCTGGGCCTGTTGCAGCAGGCCGGCGAGGTTGTCGTCGGACAGGTCGGAGCCGGGGGCGTCGGGAGTGCTCACCCGTGGAGCCTACGGCCCCGGGACGAGGCCGGGTCCCCTCACCGGGCCCTCAGCTGGCGTCGTACTCGCCGATGACCTTGGCGCCCAGCTCGCGGGCGAGCAGGTCCTGGGAGGTCAGACCGGTCTCGTCGGCGTCCGGGTCGTCGGCGGAGGGGACGTCGTCGGCGGAGCCGCCCGGGTTGCCGCTCGCTGTCTCCGCCTCCTCGGCGACCGCCGCCATCGCGGCCGCCCGGCCGCTGGGGGCGGCGGGGCGCTCCGGCTGCGGTGCGGCAGGGGCTGTTCGAGCGCCCGGGCCGGCGGTCGGGGACTGGCCGGCCGTGGGCCGGGCGGCCGGCGACTGGGCGGCTGCCGGTCCCGCGCCGGCGGGCGCACCGGCGGCGGCCGGGTCGGTCGAGGGGTCGACCACCGCGTCGACCTTCCAGTCCACGGCCAGCACGGTGATCAGCGCCTGCCGCACGATCTCGTCGCTGCCGCTGCTGGTGAAGCTGTCCCGCGCCCCGGCGTTGACCATCGAAAGGGTCAGCCGGCCGTTCGCCACCCCGGCCACCTGCGCGTTGTGGCTGAGCAGCGTCCAGGAGAAGCGGCGCATCCCCTTGACCACGTCGAGGACGTCGGGCCACATCCGGCGGACGGTGATCAGATCGACCCCGCCGGCCGGGTCGGCCGCCGCGGCAGACGCCGGCTCGGGCGTGGCAGCCGGCGTGGCCTCCGCGGTGGCCGTCGTTGCCTCCGCGGCGGCCGGCGTGGGCTCCGCGGCAGTCGGTGCGGGCTCCGCAACGGCGGCAGCCTCAGCCCCTGCCGGAGCCGGCTCGGCTGCCGACGCCGGCGCGGTCACGGGTGCCGGCCGGGCCTGGGTCGCGGTTGGTGCCGGGCGGGTCGCTGACGGCGTACCGACGGACTGCTCCCCCGCGCCGACCGGACCGGTGGCGAGCCGGCGCTCGAGCCGGTCGAGGCGAGCCGCGAAGCCGCGCTCGGCGTGGTCGGCAGCGGGCAGAAGCACGCGCGCCACGATGAGCTCGAGGTGCAGCCGGGGGGCGGTGGCGCCGCGCATCTCGGTCAGGCCGGCGTTGACGACGTCGGCGGCGCGGGAGAGCTCGGCCCGCCCGAAGTGGGCGGCCTGCTGGCGCATCCGCTCCAGCTCGTCGTCGGGGTGCTCGCCGAGGATGCTGCCCGCCGCGTCGGGCACGGCGTCGATGACGATCAGGTCGCGCAACCGCTCGAGCAGGTCCTCGGTGAAGCGGCGGGGGTCGTGGCCGCCCTCGACGACCCGGTCGACGATGCGGAAGACCGCCGCCGCATCACCGGCCGCGAACGCGTCGATGGTGTCGTCGAGCAGGCTGGCGTCGGTGTAGCCGAGCAGGGCGGCGGCACCGGAGTAGGTCAGGCCGTCGGCGCCCGCCCCGGCGAGCAGCTGGTCCAGGACGCTGAGCGAGTCGCGGACCGAGCCGCGGCCCGCCCTCACCACCAGCGAGAGCACCGCCGGGTCGACCACGACCTTCTCCTGCTCGCACACCCCTGCCAGGTGGGCCTGCAGCTCGGTCGGCGGCACCAGCCGGAACGGGTAGTGGTGGGTGCGGGAGCGGATCGTCGCGATGACCTTGTCCGGCTCGGTGGTCGCGAAGACGAACTTCACGTGCTCCGGCGGCTCCTCGACGAGCTTGAGCAGCGCGTTGAAGCCCTCGCGGGACACCATGTGCGCCTCGTCGATGATGTAGACCTTGAAGCGCGACGACGCCGGGGCGTAGAACGCGCGCTCGCGCAGGTCGCGCGCGTCGTCGACACCACCGTGGCTGGCCGCGTCGATCTCGATGACGTCGAGGCTGCCGGCACCGCCGGGTCCCAGGTCCTGGCAGGACTGGCAGACGCCGCAGGGCGTCGGGGTCGGGCCCTGCTCGCAGTTGAGGCAGCGGGCCAGGATGCGGGCGCTGGTCGTCTTGCCGCAGCCACGCGGGCCGCTGAACAGGTAGGCGTGATGGGTGCGGTCGGAGGACAGCGCGTTGCGCAGCGGCGTCGTGACGTGACCCTGCCCGATGACCTCGTCGAAGGTCGAGGGCCGGTACCTGCGGTAGAGCGCCTGGGTCACGCACCGACCCTAGCCGGGTCCACCGACCGGCGACCGATGCTCTCCACCGGCAGCAAAGGACCCCCCGCACACCCGCCAGAGCCTGCCTACCCTTGCTGCCTTCCGGCCCTGGGGGAGTTCAGCGGGATGACGCCGCACGAGGGGTCGGCGCACCACTCTACCCGCCCACCACCACCCACCCAGACGGCCACCTTTGTGGACGCTGACACACCACGCGGGCGGCGTGTCTGGTGCGTCCGCAACGACAAAGCCGGGGCGGCGGCGAGATTCGGGCGGGTGTCGGTGCTCCGGTACCCTGCTGCGCGGAGGACTCGCCTAGTGGCCTAGGGCGCACGCTTGGAAAGCGTGTTGGGGGCAACCCCTCGCGGGTTCGAATCCCGCGTCCTCCGCCAGACATCCCCCGCCCGGGTCCCCGCGCGCCGCTCGCTCAGCGGCGGCGGGTGCCGAAGATGCTGCGGGTGATCTCGCGGCCGAGCACGGCGGCCGCCGAGCGGGCCATCTGCTTGAAGGCCGACGACTCGATCACCTTCTCGGCGGTCGACTTCTCCGGTGCCTCGCGGCGGGACGCAGGTGTACGGCGAGGCCGGTCGCCCGAGGACGGCTTGCCGCCCTGCGGCGACCCCATCTTCGCGGGCTTCTGCATCCGGGCGGCCAGCCGCTCGTACGCCGACTCCCGGTCGACCTGCTCGGCGTACTTCGCCGTCAACGGCGACGCCTCGACGGCCGCCGTCAGCAGCGCGGCGTCGGCCGGTGCCATCCGCGACTGCGGAGCACGCAGCCGGGTCCAGGCGACCGGCGTCGGGGCACCGCGCTCGGACATCACCGTGACGACGGCCTCGCCGATGCCCACCTGGGTCAGTACCTCCTCGAGGTCGTAGCCCGACATCGGGAAGGTCGACGCGGTCGCCTTGAGCGCCTTGGCGTCAGCCGGGGTGAAGGCGCGCAGCGCGTGCTGCACCCGGTTGGCCAGCTGGGCGAGGACGTCGGCCGGCACGTCCTTCGGCGTCTGCGTGACGAAGAAGACGCCGACGCCCTTGGACCGGATCAGCCGCACGGTCTGCGCGATCGCACCGAGGAACTCCTTGGACGCGTCGTCGAAGAGCAGGTGCGCCTCGTCGAAGAAGAACACCAGCTTGGGCTTGTCGACGTCGCCGACCTCGGGCAG
>DATHAP010000062.1 GCA_035489715.1 Actinomycetes bacterium | reverse complement strand
GGCCCAGCGGTTCGCCGGGGGAGAGCTCACCCCGTCGGCGCAGGGCGTCGACCGCCGTGTGCACCGACCCGTCCCCGCCGACCAGCACGACCGTCCGGCCGTCCCTCCCGTCCAGGACGCGGTCCAGGTCCCCGGGCTCGGCGCACTGCTCGACCCGCACGTCCGCGGCGGACTCGAGGACCGAGATCGCCGCGGCGACCCTGTCGTCGTCCGTGCTGCCCGCCGCGGCGTTGGTGACCACCAGCAGTCGCCTCACGTAGCCTCTCCCTCGCAGTCGGACGCAGTTCGGCCGTAGTTGGTCAGAGCCCGCAACGTCCCCGTCCGAGGTAGGTGTACCCCATGCCGGCCATCGTGCTGCTCGGCGCCCAGTGGGGCGACGAGGGCAAGGGCAAGGCCACCGACCTGCTCGGCTCGTCGGTGGACTACGTCGTCAAGTACAACGGGGGCAACAACGCCGGGCACACCATCGTCGTGGGCGACGAGAAGTACGCCCTGCACCTCCTGCCGTCGGGCATCCTGACGCGGGGCTGCACCCCGGTCATCGGCAACGGTGTCGTCATCGACCTCGGCGTGCTCTTCACCGAGATCGACGATCTCGACGAGCGCGGCGTCGACACCTCGCGGCTGCTGGTGAGCGCCAGCGCCCACCTGATCGGGCCCTACCACCGCACGATCGACAAGGTGGCCGAGCGCTTCCTGGGCAACGCGCGGCTCGGCACCACCGGCCGCGGCATCGGTCCCACCTACGCCGACAAGATGTCCCGCGTCGGCGTGCGGGTGCAGGACCTCTTCGACGAGAAGATCCTGCGGCAGAAGGTCGAGGGCGCGCTCGAGCTGAAGAACCACCTGCTGGTCAAGGTCTACAACCGGCGCGCGATCACCGTCGACGAGGTGGCGGAGGAGTTCCTCACCTACAGCGAGCGGCTGCGCCCGATGGTGGCCGACACGACGCTGGTGCTCGGCACGGCTCTGGACGAGGGCCGCACGGTCCTGCTCGAGGGTGGTCAGGCCACGCTGCTCGACGTCGACCACGGCACCTATCCGTTCGTCACCTCGTCCAACCCGACCGCGGGTGGCGCGTGCACCGGCTCGGGCATCCCGCCCACCCGGATCGACCGGGTCATCGCGGTGGTCAAGGCCTACGCCACCCGGGTCGGCTCCGGACCCTTCCCGACCGAGCTGCTCGACGCGGACGGCGAGCGGCTGCGGGCCGACGGGGCGGAGTTCGGCACCACGACCGGCCGACCGCGGCGCTGCGGGTGGTACGACGCGGTGGTCGCCCGCTACGCGGCCCGGGTCAACGGCGTGACCGACTTCGTGCTGACCAAGCTCGACGTGCTGACCGGCTGGGAGCGGATCCCGGTCTGCGTCGGCTACGACGTCGGGGGCACGGTGCACGCCGAGATGCCGATGACCCAGACCGACTTCCACCACGCCACGCCCGTCTACGAGCAGTTCGACGGCTGGGACGAGGACATCTCCGGTGCCAGGTCGCTCACCGACCTCCCCAAGACGGCGCAGGCCTACGTGGCCGCGCTCGAGGAGATGTCCGGCGCGCCGATCAGTGCCATCGGCGTCGGGCCGGGCCGCGACCAGACCGTCGAGATCCGCTCGCTGCTCGGCTGAGCCACCGTGTCCAGCGAGCCCACCCCGCCGCGTGCCACCGAGCTGTCCAACGCCGTCGTCCGGCTGCGGCCCGCTGCGCTCGGCGACGCGGAGGGGCTCTTCGCCGCGATCGGCGACGAGCGGGTCTGGGCCTCCGGCTACGCCGGCGGCCCGTCCGCCAGGCCGCGAGACGTCGCCGGGATGCGGGCCGTGCTCGAGGCGGCCGTGTCAGCGGGCCTGCGCGGGGAGCGGCAGGCGTACGTCGTCCGGCTCGCCGGCGACTCGGAGCTCGGCGCGGCCGGGACGCTCGTCGGCACGAGCAGCCTCGGCGAGTGGGACCTGGTCAACCAGCGCGTCCACCTGGGCTGGACGGCGTACGGACCGCCCTGGTGGGGGACCGCGGTGAACCCCGCGTGCAAGCTGGCCCTGCTCGGGCACGCCTTCGACGACTGCGGCTTCAACCGGGTCAAGATCCAGACCGACCTGATCAACGAGAGGTCGCAGGCCGGCATCGCCAAGCTCGGCGCCACCCGTGAGGGGGTGCTGCGCCGGCACATCCGCCGGCCGGACGGCACCTGGCGGGACACCGTCGTCTACTCGGTCCTGCGCGACGAGTGGCCGGACGTCCGGGCCGGACTGCTCGCCCGACTCGCCTGACGGGCCCCGTGGGCGGGCCCTATCCTGCGAGCCATGGCGCCGATGGACTCCCCTGCCCCGGACGCGGCGGCCGACCTCGCTGCGGGTGACCGTGCCTTCGAGCTCGACCGGGCCCACGTCTTCCACTCCTGGTCCGCCCAGGCCCTGCTCAAGCCCATGGTGGTCAGCCGCGCCGAGGGCGTGCACATGTGGGACCACGAGGGGCGGCGGTACCTCGACTTCTCGTCCCAGCTGGTCAACGTCAACATCGGGCACCAGCACCCGAAGGTCGTCGCCGCGATCCAGGAGCAGGCGGCCCGCCTGTGCACGATCGCGCCGCAGCACGCCAACGAGCAGCGGTCCGAGGCCGCCCGGTTGATCACCGAGCTCGCCCCGGGCGACCTCGGCAAGGTCTTCTTCACCAACGGTGGTGCCGACGCGATCGAGAACGCGGTCCGGATGGCCCGCCTGCACACCGGTCGGCACAAGGTGCTGACGACGTACCGCAGCTACCACGGCAACACGACCACCGCGATCCAGATGACCGGCGACCCGCGGCGCTGGGCCAACGACGGCGGGGCCACCGGTGTCGTGCACTTCTTCGGGCCCTACGCCTACCGGACGCCGTTCTGGTCCGAGTCGGTCGAGCAGGAGTGCGAGCGGGCGCTCGAGCACCTCGAGCAGGTCGTCGCCTTCGAGGGCCCGCAGACGATCGCCGCGCTGGTGCTCGAGTCCATCCCGGGAACCGCCGGCATCCTGGTGCCGCCGGACGGCTACCTCGCCGGGGTGCGGGACATCTGCGACCGGCACGGCATCGTCTACATCGCCGACGAGGTGATGGCCGGCTTCGGTCGGGCCGGTGAGTGGTTCGCGGTCGACAAGTGGTCGGTGACGCCGGACCTGATCGCCTTCGCCAAGGGGTCGAACTCCGGATACGTGCCGCTGGGCGGCGTCATCATCAGCGAGCCGATCGCCGCGACGTTCGCTGAGCGGGTGTTCCCCGGCGGGCTGACCTACTCCGGCCATCCCCTCGCCTGCGCCGCCGCCGTCGCGAGCATCAACGCGATGCGTGACGAGGCCATCGTCGACAACGCGCGCCGCATCGGCCTGGACGTGCTCGGCCCCGGGCTGCGCGAGCTGGCCGATCGGCACCCGAGCATCGGCGAGGTGCGCGGCCTCGGTGTCTTCTGGGCGCTCGACCTGGTCCGCGACCGCGCGACCCGAGAGATGCTGGTGCCCTACAACGCGAGCGGCGAGGCCAACAAGCCGATGGCCGACCTGATGGCCGCCTGCAAGCAGCGGGGCCTGGTCGCGTTCGCGAACTTCAACCGGCTGCACGTCGTGCCCCCGTGCACGATCACCGACGAGGAGGCCAAGGAAGGTCTCGCGATCCTCGACGAGGCGCTCGCGACGGCGGACGCCTTCAGCGCCGGCTGAGCGGTCGGCTAGCGTCAGCCGCGATGAGCTACGACATCTTCTTCGTCCGGCGCGACCCCGGGCAGACCTTCGAGGACGCTCTGGACGACCTCGAGGGGTCGTTCGAGGGCGGTGACCCTGGGGAGCTCACCGACGTCGACCTCGAGCACTGGGACGCGATCCTCCCGCTGGCGCGGGAGATCCTCGGCGAGGTCCAGGTCGACGACGAGGACGAGGAGACCCGCGAGCTGACGGCGGTCGCCACCGGCGTCGAGCTGACGATGATCCAGGGCGAGGTGGCCATCCGGGTGCCGGACGAGCGCTCGCCCGGCGACGACCTCGAGCTGATGCAGGCGGTGTACGACCTGGCCCGTGCCGTCGAGGACGTCACCGGCCTCGAGGGCTACGACCCCCAGCTGGGCGAGCCGGTGAGCGACCGGCCCGAGGACGAGACCCCCACCCGCCGTCGGTGGCCGGACGACGCCGACGACGAGGACGACACCGGCGGGCGGGGCGGGCTCGGTGCCGGCCAGCCGGTCGGTGCGCGCACGCTGTCCGGTGCCGCCGCGGCCGATCCCCGTCCCGAGATGGCCCCCGACGTGCCGCGGGAGCGGTCCACGGCCGGGTCCCGCCGCTGGTGGGAGTTCTGGAAGTCGTGAGGCTCCTCGTCGTCGGCTCCGGAGCGCGGGAGCACGCCCTGGTGCGCGCCCTGGTCGCCGACCCGGAGGTCACCGAGGTGGTGGCCGCCCCGGGCAACGCGGGCATCGCCGCTGACGTCACCACCCGGCCGCTCGACGTGGGCGATCCGGTCGCGGTCGCCGCGCTGGCCGCCGAGCTGGCGGTCGACCTGGTCGTCGTCGGAGCCGAGGGGTCGCTGGTCGCCGGTGCCGCGGACGCGGTGCGGGCCGCCGGGATCGCCTGCTTCGGACCCTCTGCGGCAGCGGCCCGGCTGGAGGGCTCGAAGGCCTTCGCCAAGGAGGTCATGACCGCCGCCGGGGTGCCGACCGCCCGGGCCCGGGTGTGCGCGACCGGGTCGGAGGCGGCGGCCGCGCTGGACGAGCTCGGTGCGCCGTACGTCGTCAAGGACGACGGCCTCGCCGCCGGCAAGGGCGTCGTGGTGACCGACGACCGCGCGGCCGCACTGGCGCACGCGGAGAGCTGTCACCGGGTGGTCGTCGAGGAGTTCCTGGACGGTCCGGAGGTGTCCGTCTTCGCGGTGACCGACGGGGCGACCGTCGTGCCGCTGGTGCCGGCGCAGGACTTCAAGCGGGTCGGCGACGGCGACACCGGGCCGAACACCGGCGGCATGGGCGCCTACTCGCCGCTGCCGTGGGCCCCGCCCGGCCTGGTCGACGAGGTGCTCGAGACGGTGCTGCAGCCGACCGTCGACGAGATGGCGCGGCGGGGCACGCCCTTCGCCGGGCTGCTCTACGCCGGGCTGGCGCTGACCTCGCGCGGGGTGCGGGTGATCGAGTTCAACGCCCGCTTCGGCGACCCCGAGACCCAGGTGGTGCTTGCCCGGCTGCGCAGCCCGCTCGGGTCGCTGCTGCGCGCCGCCGCCGTGGGGTCGCTGGCGTCGCTCGGGCCGCTGGAGTGGTCGCCCGACGCCGCTGTGACCGTGGTCGTGGCCGCCAAGGGCTACCCCGAGTCGCCGCGCACCGGTGACCCGATCGACGGGCTCGAGGACGCCGGTCGGTCGGCCGAGCAGTCCTACGTCCTGCATGCCGGCACCCGGCGCGACGAGGACGGCCGGGTCGTCTCGGCCGGCGGTCGGGTGCTGTCCGTGGTCGGCACCGGCGTCGACGTACGCACCGCTCGTGACCGGGCCTACGCCGCCGTCGCCGCGATCTCGATGGACGGTGCCCACTGGCGCCGCGACATCGCGGCGGGTGGATGAGCGCCGACCCTGCAACGTCGAGTTCTACGTCGTGGTCGACCAGCGGCTCGACGTGCCGGTCATGCTGCCGCCGGTCCCCGCTGCTGTCGACCTGGCCGGCGCCCGGGTGCTGCTCGTCGACGACGTCGCCGACAACGGCGAGATGCTGCGGCTGGTGCGCGAGTTCTGCGGCGAGCACGTCGCCGACTGCCGGACCGCGGTGCTCTACGAGAAGCCGCGCTCGACGGTGCGGTGCGACTACGTGTGGCGGCGCACCGACCGCTGGATCGACTTCCCCTGGTCGAGCCAGCCGCCGGTCACGGCCGGCTGAGGCACCGGCCTGGCCCCGGCCCGCTGCCGAGACGCCAGTCCCGCCGGGCCCACCAGGGTTCCGGAACGGTGCACCGGGTAATTGACTCGACGGCGGAGCGAGGAACAAGCATCAGGAGGCGCGACATGGAGATCATCGGAGTCATCATCGCCGGCATCATCATCGGGCTGCTCGGCAAGTTCGTGGCACCCGGTGACCGCGACAACATCCCGATCTGGCTCACGGTGCTCTGCGGCATCGGTGGCGTGCTGATCGGCTACTACGTCGCCGCCGGGCTCGGCGTGGAGGCGACCGACGGGATCGACTGGATCCGCTGGATCATCAGCATCGCCGTCGCCGCGGTCCTGGTCATGGTCGCCGCCACGGTGACCGGCCGGTCGAGCAGGAAGCGCAACCTGGTCCGCTGACCTCGGGCAGCGCCGCACCGGCGCGTCCCGGTGGCACCACGGCAGCCAGGCGGGGCGGTGTGCAGCGAGCGGTTATCCACCGCGGGCTGCGCCCGCCCCGTCGCCGTGCTCGCTCGGGGCCGGTAGAGGGTCTTCACGGCTGGTCGGCGCGCTCATGACGCATCAGCGAGCGGCGGGCCGTCCAGCACCGTGGGGACGTACTCGAGCAGCTGCAGCCGGCCGTCGAAGGTCCGGCTGTCGACCATCTCCAGGGCGACGTCCGGGTAGTCGTCGAAGATCCGCTCCTTGCCCGTGGCGCCGGTGATCACCGGGAAGACGACGACTCGGAAGCGATCGACCAGACCGGCACCGAGCAGGCTCCGGCACAGCGTCAGGCTGCCGAGCGTGCGCAGCGGCCGGGCGCCGTCCTCCTTCATGGCGCGCACCGCCTCCACCGGGTCGTCGGCCACCAGCTCGCTGTTGTCCCAGGGCAGCGGCGGCTCCAATGTCGAGGAGAACACCACCTTCCGCATCGCGGTCAGCCCGGCCAGCTCGTCGGGCATGTCCGCGGCGAACCCCGACATCAGTCGGTACGTCGTCGCGCCCATGAGGGCGGTGTGCTCTCCCTTGCCGTCCTCCTCGAGCCAGCTGAGGTACTCGGGCCCTTCCAGGCCCCAGTAGCCGGGCCAGCCGTCGGCGGCGGCGTACCCGTCCAGGGAGATGATGAAGTCCACCGTGAGGTTCTGCATCGCTCCTCCTTCGCTCCGGGCCGTTGTCGTTCCGCTGGTGCTCACCGTGGCACCAGCTACCAGCTCTGACCGTGCTGACGGTCCTGTCGGTCCTGGACCCCTCACAGTTCCGACCGTGCCTGCGCCGCGATCTCATCGTTGCGGGCGCCCGGCGCGCGCCGCCCGGAGCGTCAGAAGGGCGGGTCGTCGGGATGGTCGAGCACCGGGTCGACGGGCAGCAGGTAGCTCCGTCCGCTCGGGTAGCGCACCGCCCGTCTCCGTCGCGCAGCCTGATGACGACCGTGTCGGTGAGGGTCTTGATCCGGTGCTCGGTGCGGCACCAGGGATCGAGGTTGCCGGCGGACGTCGGCCCGCGCGGGCGCGGGATCCGGTGGTCGAGGTCGCACCGGTCCGCCGGCAGCCGGCTCCGATGCAGGTGGGATCTCGTGCGGTGACGTGGTCCTGCATGTCCTGGGGTGGTTCGTAGGTGTCGGCCGACAGCTCGTCGAACCGACCGGTCTTCGGGTCGGTCAGCAGCCGCTGCCAGGTGCCCTCGGAGGCGATGCGCCGGGCCACCTGTGCGGTCACCGGGCCGTAGCCGACCAGCTCGCCGGGCCGGTCGTCGAGACCGATCAGTGTCGTCGCCGCGACGACCACCCGGATCTGCGGCTGCCGGCCCTTGCGGTCAGGCAGCCGCCGCGCCGGCGGACCTGCTCGTCGGACCTGACCGTCGGTGGTGTCGTGCGTGGTGTCGTCGGGCGGGCCGGGGTGGCAGAGCAGGTCGGGCCGCGTGGTGTCCTGCGACAGGGCGACGGCGCTCAGGTCGGCGAGGACGTCGAAGCGCCGCTGCGCCAAGGTCCGCGGGTCTCCCGGCGCCTTCGCGGCGATCGCCGTGGCCGTGACGTAGGTGCAGAACCGCGGCACGTCCTCGGCCGGTCCCGTCATGGTGGCCGCGGCCATGCCGTCGTCCAGCGCGTACTGCTCGACCGCGCGGTCCTCGAAACCGCGCTTACGCCGCTTCTCGGCCGCGGCCGGGTCGGCCGCGATGACCGCCCGCTTCAATGCTCGGGCGACGTCGGCGTGCGGCCGACCGGCGTAGCGCTCGATCACCTTCGCATCGACCGCCGCGGCCGTGTCGTCGTCGAGGGGCCGGACCTGTTCGAGGACCGTCCGAGCGGTGTAGAGGGGGATCTTTCCCTGCGCCAAGGCTGCCTTCGTCGCCGGAGTGCGGTCCAGCTCGAGGGCGAGGGCGACCCGGCCCTGTGCGGCGCGCGACGACAGGCCGATGGCGGCGGCGATCTCGACCGCGGCCATCCGGTCGGCAGGGACGGTGTCCTTCTGCGGAGGCGCGTCGAACGCACGGACCCCGCGCCACTGGCCGGCCCGGTCCACCAGCGTGCGGGTGGCCTGGACCTCGACCGAGCTCGCCCAGGCCTGCAGCCTGGCCGCCGCTGCCACCAGCGCCACAACCCTGTCGTCCGAGCAGGACACCAGGGCCACCTCGTCGACGAGCGCGGCGAGTTCCGGCCCGGGAGGCATCCGGTCCAGCCGCCCGGCGAGCGGGTGCGCGTCGCCGGCTCCGGCCGCACCCGTGTCATCGGCGGGGTCACGCGGGACGGGAGGAGGTCACTCGCGGGGTGGGCGGTCACGGTGCCGCAGGCCTCCTACGTCCATACCTCCGGTTCGAACGTGTGTTCGAATCTTACCAGGTCCACCGCACTGTCGGAAGTCCCTGTGCACGACATCCCCCGCGGCCTCCGGCGGCACGAGCGCCGAGCTGCGCGACGTACGCGAGAATGAGCGACGTGAGCGCCGACGAGCCCGGCTCGACCTATCCCGACGTCCTGGCGACCCGCTACGCCGGCGCCGACCTGGTGCGCGTCTGGTCGCCGGCCAACAAGGTCGTCCTCGAGCGACGCCTCTGGCTGGCGGTGCTGCGGGCCCAGCAGGAACTCGGCATCGAGGTCCCCGAGGGCGCCGTCACGGCGTACGAGACGGTCGTCGAGGTCGTCGACCTCGACTCGATCAGGCGCCGGGAGGCGGTCACCCGGCACGACGTGAAGGCGCGCATCGAGGAGTTCTCGGCGCTCGTCGGCTACGAGCAGGTGCACAAGGGGATGACCAGCCGCGACCTCACCGAGAACGTCGAGCAGCTCCAGGTGCGTACGTCGCTCGAGCTGGTCCGCGACCGGGCCGTGGCCGCGTTGGCCCGACTGGCGCGTCTCGCGGTCGAGCACGACGACCTGGTGATGGCCGGCCGCAGCCACAACGTCGCGGCGCAGGCGACGACGCTCGGCAAGCGCTTCGCCTCGGCCGCCGAGGAGCTGCTGGTCGCGGTCGAACGCCTCGAGGACCTCATCGACCGCTACCCGCTGCGCGGCATCAAGGGCCCCGTCGGCACCGCGCAGGACCAGCTCGACCTCCTGGACGGCGACTCCGACAAGCTCGCGCAGCTGGAGCAGACGGTCGCCGAGCATCTCGGCTTCTCGCGGGTGCTGACCAGCGTCGGCCAGGTCTATCCGCGCTCGATCGACCACGACGCGGTCAGCGCCCTCGTGCAGCTCGCCGCCGGGCCGTCGAGCCTGGCCCACACCATCCGGCTGATGGCCGGCCAGGAGCTCGCGACCGAGGGCTTCGCCCAGGGCCAGGTGGGCTCCAGCGCGATGCCGCACAAGATGAACACCCGCTCCTGCGAGCGGGTCAACGGTCTGGCCGTCGTGCTGCGCGGCTACCAGTCGATGGTCGCCGAGCTGGCCGGCGCGCAGTGGAACGAGGGCGACGTCTTCTGCTCGGTCGTCCGTCGCGTGGCGCTGCCGGACGCGTTCTTCGCGGCGGACGGGCTGTTCCAGACCTTCCTGACCGTGCTCGACGAGTTCGGCGCCTATCCGGCCGTCGTCGCGCGCGAGCTCGAGCGCTACCTGCCGTTCCTCGCGACGACCAAGGTGCTGATGGCGGCGGTGCGCAAGGGCGTCGGCCGCGAGCAGGCGCACGAGGCCATCAAGGAGCACGCGGTGGCCGTCGCGCTGGCGATGCGCGAGCAGGGTGCCGCTGGCAACGACCTCTTCGACCGGCTCGCCGCGGACCGCCGGCTCGGCCTCGACCGCGCCGAGCTGGATGCCCTCGTCGCCGACCCGGCGACCTTCACCGGCGCGGCGCACTCGCAGGTCGCCGCCGTCGTCGCCCAGGTCGAGAAGCTCGTCAGCCGCCACCCGGCGGCCGCGGCCTACACCCCCGCGCCGATCCTCTAGCGCCCCTGGTGCGTCAGGTCGCCCGGTAGAGCAGCTCGTCGTACGACGGCCCGTAGTAGGCCTCGAGGTCCTCGAGCGACCGCTCGGGCCGCTCGAGGGTGCGCGCGATGACGGCCCGCGACGGCAGGTCGCCCTCGTCCCAGGTCGACGGGTCCCAGAGACCGGCGCGCCGGAACGCCTTGGCGCAGTGGTGGAAGACCTGCTCGATCTCGACGACCACCGCCAGCACCGGCCGGTGCCTACGCACGACCATGTCGTCGAAGAACGGCGCGTCGCTCACCAGCCGGGCGCGGCCGTTGACGCGCAGCGTGTCGCCGCGGCCCGGCACCAGGAAGATCAGTCCCACGTGCGGATTGCTCAGGATGTTGCGGTAGCCGTCGGCGCGGCGGTTGCCCGGCCGCTCGGGGATGGCGATGGTGCGGTCGTCGATGACATGGACGAAGCCGCGCGGGTCACCCTTCGGAGACACGTCGCAGCTCCCGTCGGCGTCCGAGGTCGCCACGAGGCAGAACGGCGAGGCGGCCAGCCACTGCCGGTCGAGGTCGTGCAGGCGGTCGCGGTCCTTGTCGCGCACCAGCTGCGACGGCTCGCCGAGCAGGTCGCGCAGCTCGGCCTCGTCGTGCACCTCGGTGAAACTGTCGGTCTTCGTCATGCGGGCGCCCTCTCGTCGTCGAGGACGGTACGCGCCCAGCGCACCGTGCCGGGGATGTCGGTCACCGGGTAGCGGACGGCCTCGACCCGGCGCCCGGCGCCGACCACCACGACGACGCGCCGCAGCCGCACCTGGCCGGCGGCCCGGAAGGTCGGCAGCCGCAGCGCCGCGGTCAGGGCGAGGTCGGTGTCGGACAGGAGGGGAAACGGGATGTCCTCGGCGTCGGCGAAGGCCGCCTGCTCGTCCGTACGTTGCGTGCTGACGCCCCGCACCGCCAGCCCGGCTGCGGCGAACTCGTCGTGCGCGTCGCGGAACAGCCGGTTCTCCAAGGTGCAGCCGACGGCCCCCGGGATGTCGTCCCAGCCGTCGGGCAGCGGCGTCGGCCGCCCGGTCGCGGGGTAGCCGAACAGCACCGTGCCGCGCGCGTCCGGCGCCACCGGGTCGAGGAGGTCACCGACCGTCGAGGGCAGCTCGACCGTCGTCGGCACCTGCTGGCCGACCAGCCCCTGCACCCGGGCGACCTCGGTGGCACCGCCGCGACTCGTCGCCGACGCCTCGCCGTCGCCGAGCACCCACTGGTCGCCCCAGTCCTGCAGCGCGACCAGCACCGGCACGAACGCCGCTCCGGCCGGCGTCAGCCGGTAGTCGTGCCGCACCGGGTTGTCCTGGTAGGCCACCCGCTCGAGCACCCCGTGGTCGACCAGGTGCCCGAGCCGCTCGGTCAGGACCTTGCGCGAGATCCGCAGCTCGTCGACCAGCGGCTCGAAGCGGGTGTGCCCCCGGGCGATCTCCCGCAGCACGACCAGGCTCCAACGGTCGCCGACCGCCACCGCGGCCTGGGCCACCGCACAAGTCGGGTCGGCCCCCGCCCATCGCGCTCCGGCCGCCATGTGGTCTACCGTACGGGTTCCGAAAAGGAACTGACTAGTCGGACACGGGAGGCGGGCAGATGACGCCGGCGGTCTGGCGGGCACTGCCTCGCTGCCGTCCTGGCTGCGCTGGCTGCTCGGGCGCAGGCGAGGCGCCGATGGCGCTCGTGCTGCGCGACCGTTCAGCCGCGCCGGTGGTCGCGGCCGGCATCGCCCTGGTCGGCGTCGCCTACCTGCTGCTCGGTCTTGCACCCGATCTCGCACTCGCCGTGGTCGCGGTCCTCGTCATCACCGTGGGGGAGATGCTCTACAAGCCGACCGCGACG
>DATHAP010000061.1 GCA_035489715.1 Actinomycetes bacterium | reverse complement strand
CCGCCCACACCAGGTCTGCGCCGTCGACCGCCTCCGCCAGCCGCGCCGTGTCCGTCAGGTCGGTGCGTCGCACCCGGATCCGACCCTGCGACTCGAGCCGCGACACGATCTCGAGGCTGCCGTAGTAGGCGTCCGGTGGCGCGACCACGAGCCCGCCCGACGGCACCAGGTCGAGCACCGCCGCCACCGCTGCGAGCCCCGACGCGAAGGACGTCGCCACCCCGCCCTCGAGCGCGCCGACCGCCGACTCGAGCATCTCCCAGGTCGGGTTGCCGTAGCGGCCGTAGCCCACCTCGCCCCCGGCGTGGTACGTCGACGCCATCACCAGCGGCGGGTTCAGGGGGCCGTCGGGCGTACGCGGCGGCCGGCCCGCCGAGACCGCGACCGTGGCGGGGGCAAGCGACGACTCGCTCTCGTGGGGCATGGCAGCGAGTATCCCTGCCCGGCAGCGCCCCGCGGGCCGATCGGTACGTTGGGGCGCGATGAGCGACCAGAGCACGCAGTCCTCCGACGACACCTCCGACGACCGCTGCGGCGAGCAGACGGGCCGCCGCAAGCCGCGGGTGGCTGTGGTGTTCGGCGGCCGCAGCACCGAGCACGGCGTCAGCTGCGTCTCGGCCGGCAGCGTCCTCGCGGCCATCGACCGCGACCGCTACGACGTGGTGCCGGTCGGCATCTCCCGCGCGGGCCGCTGGGTGCTCGCGGCCGACGAGCCGGAGAAGCTGGCGATCACCGGCGGCGAGCTGCCTGGGGTCGAGGAGAGCGGCGCCGCGGTGGTCCTGGCAGGCGACCCGACGCACCGCGGCCTGGTCGTGCAGGAGCCGGGCTCGGTGCCCCAGGAGCTGGGCGAGGTCGACGTCGTGCTTCCCCTGCTGCACGGGCCCTACGGCGAGGACGGCACCCTGCAGGGTCTGCTCGAGCTGGCCGGGGTGCCCTACGTCGGGTCGGGGGTGTTCGCCTCGGCAGCCGCGATGGACAAGGGCCACATGAAGACGCTGCTCCAGGGCGCCGGCCTGCCCGTCGGGCCGTACGCCGTGGTCAGCGCCCGGGCCTGGGACTCCGACAAGGCAGCGGTCCGCGAGAGCGTCGCCTCGCTCGGCTTCCCGGTCTTCGTCAAGCCGGCCCGGGCCGGCTCCAGCGTGGGCATCACCAAGGTGCACGGCCCCGGGGAGCTCGACGACGCGATCGAGGAGGCCCGCCGGCACGACCGGCGAGTCGTCGTCGAGGCCGGCGTGGAGGGGCGCGAGATCGAGTGCGGGGTGCTGGAGGGTCGCGACGGTGCCGCGCCCGAGGCCAGCGTCCCCGGCGAGATCGTGGTCGGCGGAGGGCACGAGTTCTACGACTTCGCGGCCAAGTACCTCCCGGACGAGGGCACCGACCTGGTGGTCCCCGCCGACCTGCCAGACGATGTCGTACGGCAGGTGCAGGACCTCGCGGTCCGCGCGTTCGAGGCACTGGCCTGCGAGGGCCTGGCCCGCGTCGACTTCTTCCTGACCCCGACCGGCCTGGTCGTCAACGAGGTCAACACGATGCCCGGCTTCACCCCGGTGTCGATGTTCCCGCTGATGTGGCGGGCGAGCGGGCTCGACTACCCGGCTCTCGTCGACCGGCTGGTCGAGACCGCCCTGGCCCGGCACCCCGGCCTGCTGCGCTGAACGCCGGCTACCGGAGGGGCAGCGAGCGCTGCACCGGAGCGGCCAGGTCGACGAGCGGCGCGGTGGCCGCGGTGCGGGGCGTCGAGCCCGGCACCCGGACCTGGACGTACGTCGCCAGGTCGGAGGTCGTGAAGACGTACGCCGAGGGGCGCTCGGCGAGCACCCAGCCCACGCCGTCGACGACGACCACCTCCGAGCCGGTAAGGCCGGGCGGCCGGGCGACCCCGCAGCGCAGGACGAGCGCGGGGTCGCCCCACGCTGCCGTGCGCGGCGACTCGGGCTCCGCGTCACGGCGCTCCCGGCCGTCGAGCTCGTCGGGCAGCGCGTCGGCCAGCCGGGCGCAGCCGCGCGATCCGGCGGTCGGGACCGCGACGCCGACCGGCGGCAGCGACGCGCAGGCGCCGAGCAGCAGGACGGCGGCCGCTGCGGCGGGGGCCAGCCGACCCGGACCGGGTCCGCTCAGAGGTGGACGACCGGGCAGGTCAGCGTGCGGGTGATGCCGTCGACGCCTTGCACCTTGGCGACCACCAGCTTGCCGAGCTCGTCGACGTTGCGGGCCTCGGCGCGCACGATCACGTCATAGGGGCCGGTCACGTCCTCGGCGAGCGTGACGCCCTTGACCTCGGCGATCTCCCGCGCCACGGCTGCGGCCTTGCCGACCTCGGTCTGGATCAGGATGTACGCCTGGACAACCATCGTCGGGCCCTTCCGTAGAGTCTGGCGGCTCGTACAGTCCTCCGGGCAGGTCCTGAGCCAGTCGACTGATCGGGACGTGCTTCGAACGCGAGCGAACCTATCGGATCGGACGAGAGGCGGACGAGTGGTCACACCGAGCGGCCGGGACGCGACGGTGGCCGATCTCGGCGAGTTCGCCCTGATCGACGCGGTCCGGCAGCGCCTCGGGGCGGCGGCGGCCGGGCCCGCGCTGCTGCTCGGCTCGGGCGACGACGCGGCCGTGGTCGCCACCGCGGACGGGCGGGTGGTCGCGACGACCGACGTGCTCGTCGAGGGCCGCCACTTCCGCACCGACTGGTCGACGGCAGCCGACGTGGGCGCCCGGGCGGCCGGGGCCAACCTGGCCGACGTCGCCGCGATGGGCGCGGCGCCCACCGCCCTGCTCGTCGGGCTGGGCATCCCGCCCGAGACCGAGGTCGAGTGGGTCCTGGGGCTGGTCGACGGGGTCGCCGCGGAGGCGGCCGGCGTCGATGCTGTGGTGGCCGGTGGCGACGTGGTCCGCAGCGACCGGATGGTGGTCTCGGTCACCGCACTCGGGTCGCTCGAGGGCCGCGAGCCGGTGACCCGCTCGGGCGCCCGGGCCGGGGACCTGGTGGCGGTGACCGGCCGGCTGGGCTGGGCCGCCGCCGGGCTGGCCGTCCTGTCCCGCGGCTTCCGCTCGCCCCGCGTGCTGGTCGACGCGCACCGGCGACCGGCGCCGCCGTACGGCGAGGGACCCCGGGCCGCGGCGCTCGGCGCGACGGCGATGATCGACGTCAGCGACGGCCTGGTCGCGGACCTGGGTCACGTCGCGCGCGCAAGCGGCGTGGGCATCGAGCTGAGCAGCGACGCGTTCCACGTGCCGCAGGAGCTGACCGACACCGCACGGGCCCTCAACGCCGACCCGATGCACTGGCTGCTCGGCGGTGGGGAGGACCACGCGCTGGCCGCGACCTTCCCGCCCGACGTGGACCTGCCGATGGCCTGGAGCGTCGTGGGCCGGGTCGGCCGTGGGGACGACGTCCTCGTCGATGGGGCCCCCTGGCCCGGCCCCCGGGGCTGGACGAGCTTCTAGCCCGCGACGCCTCCGGCGCCTGCGACGCCTCCGACGCCGCGACCCGGGAACGACGACGGCCGGCCTCCCACGGGAGAGCCGGCCGGTCGGAGGGGGCGGGAGGTCAGCGGGTGACCTTGCCCGCCTTGAGGCAGGAGGTGCAGACGTTCAGGCGCTTGGGCGTCCGACCGACCATCGCGCGCACGGTCTGGATGTTGGGGTTCCAGCGGCGCTTGGTGCGCCGGTGCGAGTGCGAGATGTTGTGACCGAAGCCCGGACCCTTGCCGCAGACGTCGCAGGTGGCAGCCACGGGGAACTCCAAGGAAGGTGGGGCGGACATGACGGCCCGCGGCGTCCGAGTGGACCGATGCGTCGGAGGACGCCGGCCGGGCAACCGCAGCAGCGTAGCCGACGCGCGCCGCGGCGCGCCAACCGAGCAGGCGCGACGATGGCGTCGGCCGCCGCGACTAGGGTCCACCCGTGAGCTCGCTGGCCAGCCTGGACGCCAAGGCGCTCGCCCGCTGGGCCACCTACGCCCGCGACGCCCTCGGAGAGGCGCGGGCCGAGATCGACGAGCTCAACGTCTACCCGGTGCCCGACGGTGACACCGGCACCAACCTGCACCTGACCTTCGTGGCGGCGGTCGACGCCCTGGCCGCCCCGGACGACGCGGACCGTCCGGGCGACGCAGAGCGGCCGCGCGACCCGGACCGCCCGGACGGCGTGCCCGGGCCGGCGGCGGTGCTCGGTGCGCTGGCCCAGGGCGCGCTGATGGGAGCTCGCGGCAACTCCGGCGTCATCCTGTCCCAGCTGCTGCGCGGCCTGGCCGACGGTGTCGGCCAGGCCTCGGAGGTCGGGCCGGCCGAGCTGGCGGCGGCCCTGGCCGTCGGCGCCCGCGCGGCGTACGACGCCGTGGCCAGGCCGGTCGAGGGCACGATGCTCACGGTCGCGCGGGTGGCGGCCGAGGAGGCCGAGCGGGCCGCGGCCGCCGCCGAACCCGCCGCCGACCTCGGGCGCATCGTCACCGCCGCCGCCGACGGGGCACGGGAGGCCCTGCGCCGCACCCCCGAGCAGCTCGACGTCCTCGCCCGGGCCGGGGTCGTCGACGCCGGCGGCCGCGGGGTCTGCGTGGTGCTCGACGCGCTGGCGACCGCCGTGACCGGCGCCGTGCCGGCGGTCGTGGACACGACGGTGCCGGCGCACGAGGTGGAGGCGGCCCGGCCGCGCAGCGGGCTGGACGTGGAGGACCCGGATGCGCACGGCCCCACCTACGAGGTGATGTACCTCCTCGACGCACCGGCCGACGCGATCCGGGCGCTGCGCGCCGCACTCGAGCCGCTGGGCGACTCGCTCCTCGTGGTCGGGGCGGAGCCGACCTGGAACGTCCACGTCCACGTCGACGACGTGGGCGCCGCGGTCGAGGCCGGTGTCGAGGCGGGGCGTCCGCACCGGATCCGGGTGACCCACTTCCGGGACGCGGCACGGGCGTCGGTCGCCGGGCTGCACCCGGCCAGCCGCGGCGTGGTGTCCGTGGTCGCCGGCGACGGGCTGGCGGCGCTCTTCGAGGCGGCCGGCGCGACGGTCGTGGTCGGCGGCCCGGGGCGCCGGGCGTCCACCGCCGAGCTGCTCACCGGGCTGCGGCAGGCCAAGGCGCGCGACCTGGTGGTGCTGCCCAACGACGCCGACAGCCTCGCCGTGGCCGAGGCCGCCGCGGCCAAGGCACGCGACGAGGGTCTGCGGGTCGCCGTTATTCCCACCCGCGCCAGCGTGCAGGCGATCGCCGCGCTCGCGGTGCACGACGAGTCCCGGCGCTTCGAGGACGACGTCGTCGCGATGACCGCGGCGGCCGGGCACTGCCGGCACGGCGGCGTGACCGTGGCCGCGCGCGCCGCGGTGACGACGGGCGGGGTCTGCAAGCCCGGCGACGTGCTGGGCATCGTCGACGGCGACTTCGCCGTCATCGGCGACGACCTGGTCGAGGTCGCGGGCACCGTGGTCGGCCGGATGCTGGGCTCTGGCGGCGAGCTCGTGACCCTGGTGCGGGGCGCCGACGCCGACGCCGACCTGGCCGACGCGGTGGCCCGCCGGGTGCGGTCGGCCCGTCCGGAGGTCGACACCGTCGTCTACGAGGGCGGGCAGTCGCGCTACCCGCTGCTCATCGGGGTGGAGTGACCCGGTGGTGTCGCTCTCCGCCCCGGCGAAGACCGTCGTCGGCGACAAGACGGCCAAGCAGCTCGACGCGCTCGGGGTTGCCACCGTCGAGGACCTGCTGCGCCACTACCCGCGCCGCTACTACGAGCGGGGCGAGCTCACCGACCTGAGCCGCCTCGTCCCGGGCGAGATGGTGACCGTGCAGGCCACGATCGCATCGGTCAGCGGGCGGCAGCTGCGTCCCAAGCTGCACAAGCTCGACGTCGTCATCACCGACGGCCGCTCGCGGGTCACCGTCACGTTCTTCAACCAGGTGTGGCGGCAGAAGCTGCTGGCCGCCGGCCAAGAGGTCTTCTTCGCCGGCAAGGTCGAGGTGTTCCGCGGCGAGGTGACGCTGACCAATCCCGAGGTCGCCCTCGGCGAGGACGCGGAGGACTTCGCCGGCGGCCTGATCCCGGTCTACCCGGCCACCGCCAAGCTGCCGTCGTGGCGGCTTCGCAAGGCGGTCGCCGTCGCTCTAGACGTCGTGCTGCCGGACAGGGGGAGCCTCCTCGACCCGGTGCCCCCGGAGGTGCGGCTCCGGCGTGGCCTGCTCTCACTCGAGGACGCGTTGCGGCTCGTGCACCGTCCCGACACCCGCGACGACGTACGTCGCGCGGTCCGCCGGCTTCGCTACGACGAGGCGTTCGTCCTGCAGACGGTGCTCGCGCTGCGCCGCGCCGAGGCCGCCGCGCTGCCCGCCACCCCGCGCCGCACCGCCGGGGGAGGGCTGCTCGAGGCCTTCGACGAGCGGCTGCCGTTCACGCTCACCGCGGGCCAGCAGGAGGTGGCCGCTGCGGTGGCCGGCGACCTGGCGCAGGAGCACCCGATGCACCGGCTGCTGCAGGGCGAGGTCGGGTCCGGCAAGACCGTGGTCGCCCTCCGGGCGATGCTCGCGGTGGTGGATGGTGGCGGCCAGGCCGCCCTGCTGGCACCCACCGAGGTGCTGGCCCAGCAGCACCACCGCTCGATCAGCGCCATGCTCGGCCCGCTCGCCGAGCGAGGACTGCTCGGCGGCTCCGACATCGGCACCCGGGTCGCTCTGCTGACCGGGTCGCAGGCGACCCAGGCCCGCCGGACCGCGCTGCTCGACGTCGTCAGCGGCGACGCCGGCATCGTCGTCGGGACGCACGCCCTGATCCAGGACGCCGTCGAGTTCCACGACCTCGGGCTGGTCGTCGTCGACGAGCAGCACCGCTTCGGCGTGGAGCAGCGCGACGCCCTGCGCAGCAAGGCCAAGGTGTCGCCGCACGTCCTGGTCATGACCGCGACGCCGATCCCGCGGACCGTGGCGATGACGGTGTTCGGCGACCTCGACGTGTCGACGCTGACCGAGCTGCCGGCCGGCCGCTCGCCGATCGCGACCCACGTCGTGCCGACGGCGGAGAAGCCGCACTTCCTCGACCGGGCGTGGGAGCGGGTGCGCGAGGAGGTCTCCGCGGGCCACCAGGTCTACGTGGTGTGCCCGCGCATCGGGGGTACGGACGACGGTCGCTCGGCCGGCACCGACGACGGCGACCCCGACGACGCACCGGTGGACGCGCCGGCCGGTGGCGACGGTGACGGTGAGCCCGAGCGCGTGGTGCGGCCCGGCGTCGCGGTGCTCGACGTCGCGCCGATGCTCGCCGAGGGCCCGCTTGCCGGGCTGCGGGTCGAGGTCATGCACGGCCGGCTGCCGTCCGAGGCCAAGGACGAGGTGATGCGGCGCTTCGCCGCCGGGGAGGACGACGTGCTCGTCTCCACGACCGTCGTCGAGGTCGGCGTCGACGTCGCCAACGCGACCGGGATGGTCGTGCTCGACGCCGACCGCTTCGGTGTCTCGCAGCTGCACCAGCTCCGCGGCCGGGTCGGTCGTGGCACCGCTCCCGGGCTGTGCCTCCTGGTCAGCGACAGCGAGGCCGGCAGCCCGGCTCGCGAGCGCCTGGAGGCCGTCGCCGCAACCCTCGACGGCTTCCAGCTGTCCCGCCTCGACCTCGAGGCCCGCCGCGAGGGCGACGTGCTCGGTGCGTCGCAGTCCGGGCGCCGGTCGAGCCTGCGGCTGCTGCGCGTGCTGCGCGACGAGGACCTCATCGTGGACGCGCGCGACGACGCCGCCGAGCTGGTCGGCAGTGACCCGGAGCTGCGCGGGCACCCCGGCCTGCGCGGCGCGGTGGACCGGGCCCTGGCCGAGCAGCGCGCGGACTACCTCGACAAGACCTGACAGGACCTGGCCCCGCGACCGAACCCGGCACGACCGGCCGGAGTCCTTGGCACAGGTCGCCGCCGGGGGGCGGTGGGGATGCAGGGGGACGCGCATGACGGCACGGGTGCAGCAGCCGGCGGCACCCCGCCCTGCAGTTCGCGGGCGGGGGACCGAGGAGCCGGGGGGACCGGTCGCGCGCGGCCACCGGCCCGACCGCAAGGGTCGCGGGATCCTGGCGGCCCAGCTGGTCGTCGCCGGTCTGGCCGCGGCCGCGCTCGCGCAGGGTGGCTACCACCCGGCGGGCCGGCTCCCGCTGCTCGTGGCCCTGCCGGTCGCCGCCCTGCTGGTCGTCCGCGACCGGCCCGCCCCCTCGCCCTCGGCGCGCTGGACCGGCCGGGCCGCGGTCGTGGCCGGGCTCCTCTGTGGCTGGGCACTCCTGCGCGGCGGCCTGTCGGCCGACCGCACGTCGGGCGTCGCGGCCGCTGCCCTGATGGCCGCCGTCGTGCTGCTGCTCGTCGTCGGCCGTCGCCTGCCGGCCGACGCGCGCCGGGTGACGGTCCGCGGCCTGCTCGGTCTGGGGGCGGTCACGGCGGCGGCCGGCTGGGCCGGCGTCGTCCTCCACCTCGACCGGCTGGCCGTCACCCAGGACGGCATGTGGCGGGCGGGCAGCTGGCTCACCTACCCGAACGCGGCGGCGGCGCTGCTCACTCTCCTGTGCCTGCCGGCGCTGGCCCTGCGCCTGTCCCGGCCGGCCGACCGCTGGCCGGCAGCGCTGTGCGCCCTCCTGCTCGTCGGGCACGTCGCGACCCTCAGCCGCGCCGGCGCCGTGTCCCTGGCGGTCGGAGCGGTGGTGCTCGCGGCCTGCGCCGGGTGGCGGTCCCTGCTCCAGGGCGCGCTCGCGCCGGCCCTCGGGGCGCTGGTCGGCGTGGCCGGTCTGCTCGGCTCGGTCCCCCTGGACGCCCCGGCCGGGCGCTGGCCGGCGCTGCTCGGCCTGCCGGCCGGGATGGCGCTCGCCGCCTGGCTGGCCCCGCGGCGTGCCCCCATGGCCCTGGCCCTGGTCGCCGCCGTGGCCGGTGCGGCGGTGACGGCGGCCGTCGCGGTGCAGGGCTCCACGGTGCTGGGCCAGCGCCTCGCCGCGGGTGGCTCGGTCCGCTGGGGTGCCCACGTCGCCGCCCTGCGCACCGTCGCCGACCAGCCCTGGTGGGGCACCGGCCCGGGCGCCGGGTGGCTCGATCTCGGCCCGGCCGGGGTGCCGTTCAGCGTCATCCGCTTCGTGCACGACGAGTACGTCCAGATCCTTCTCGAGCTGGGCGTCCTCGCCCTGCTGCTCCTGCTGCTCCTGGTCGCGCTGCTGGTGCGTGCCGCCGCAGTCGGGTCGCGCGAGCCTTCGCCCGACCTGCTGCCGGCCGGCGTGCTGGCAGCGCTCGTCGCGGCCGCCGTCCACGGCGGTCTCGACTTCGTCTGGCACGTCCCTGTCGTGCCGCTCACCGCCGTGGCCCTGGTCGCGGTGACCTGGCGGCCGGCGACCGACCCGTGAGGGGGAACTCCATGAACCGCATCCGTACCCGGCATCCCGCCGCGCTGGCTCTCCTGGTGGGTGGTGCGATGGCCGCACTCGTGCCGGTGGGGGCCGCCGTCGCCGAGGACTCGCCGCCGCAGGGGGCCGGCATCCAGCTGCAGTCCTCCGCCGACCTGCTGGCGCGAGGCGCCGGCGTGTCGGTCCCGGTCACCTACCAGTGCGCCGCCGGTGACCAGGAGATCGAGATCTCGGTGGAGGTCGTGCAGCGGTCGGGCAGCGGCACGACGTACGCCTACGGCTCGCGCACCGCACCGTGCACCGGCGGTCCGCAGTCGACGACCGTCACCGTGACGGCCGGTGACCGCGTGTTCAAGAAGGGCACCGCGGTCGCGACGGCGGAGGCGTTCACCTGCGGCTTCAGCTTCTGCGGCACGATCTCGGACAGCCGGGAGATCACCATCTCCCGCTGACGCCGCCCCGGCTCGGGCCGAACCGCGGTGGTCCGGCCCGAGCTGGAGGTCGCAGTGCCGAGGATCATCTCCGGGGCAGCACGGGGGCGCCGGCTCGCCGCGCCACCCGGCCGGGACACCCGGCCGACTGCCGACCGGGCCCGCGAGGCGCTGTTCTCCGCGCTTGAGGCACAGCTCGGGTCGTTCGCCGGCCGCCGGGTCGCCGACCTCTACGCCGGCACCGGCGCGGTCGGGCTCGAGGCGCTCAGCCGTGGGGCTGCCGCCGTGCTCCTGGTCGAGTCCGACCCGGTGGCGGTCCGGGTCCTGCGGGCCAACGTGGAGACCGTGGGGCTGCCCGGTGCCGAGGTCCGGTCCGGCCGGGTCGAGCGCGTCGTCGGCGGAGGCCCCGGACCGTCCGGCGCGGCGACGTACGACGTCATGTTCCTGGACCCGCCCTACGAGGTGGCCGACGCGGACCTGCAGCGCGTGCTGCGCGACGCGTTGGCGCACGGCTGGGTCGCGCCGGGTGGGCTGGTGGTGGTCGAGCGGGCGACGAGGGGCGGCACCTGGGCCTGGCCGGAGGGCTTCGACGGGCTGCGTTCCCGCAGGTACGGCGAGGCGACGCTTTGGTACGGTCGCGCCGCCCTGTCGGACAGCCCTGGGGAGTGACCGTGCGGCGCTGCGTCTGCCCCGGGTCCTTCGACCCGGTGACGAACGGCCACCTCGACGTGATCGAGCGGGCCAGCCGCCTCTACGACGAGGTGACGGTCGGGGTGCTGGTCAACGTGTCCAAGCGCGGCCTCTTCGAGGTCGACGAGCGGATCGCGATGCTCCGTGAGGTGACCGAGGAGCTCGGCAACGTCACCGTCGACTCGTTCCAGGGACTGCTCGTCGACTACTGCCGCGAGCGGGACATCCCGGTCGTCGTCAAGGGCCTGCGCGCGGTCAGCGACTTCGACTACGAGCTGCAGATGTCGCAGATGAACAACCGGCTCACCGGCCTCGAGACGCTCTTCGTCGCGACCAACCCGGAGTACTCCTTCCTGTCCTCCAGCCTGGTGAAGGAGGTGGCGACCTGGGGAGGGGACGTCAGCGGACTGGTCCCCGAGCCGGTGCTGCGCCGGCTCCGGGAGCGGCTGTCCCGGTGACCCGACGCTGGTGACCACCCGCCGGCCCGCTGGGCCGACCCGTCCCACCTCGACCCGGACCTGCTGGGAGACTGCGCCTGTGGACGTGCACGAGAAGCTCGCCGAGCTCACCGCGATCGTGGAGCAGGCCCGCTCGATGCCGATGTCGGCGTCCTGCGTGGTCAACCGGGGTGAGGTGCTGGGCCTGATCGAGGAGATCCGGGCGCTGCTCCCCGAGGAGTTCCGGCACGCGCAGATGCTGCTGGCCGACCGGGAGAGCGTCGTCGACGAGGGCCGTCGGGAGGCGCAGCGGCTGATCAACCGGGCCGAGGAGGAGCGGCTCGCGCTGACCTCCGAGACCGAGGTGGTCAGCGAGGCCCGCCGCCAGGCCCAGCGGATCCGCTCCGACGCGGTGCAGGAGGCCGAGACCCTGCGCCGCGAGGTCGACGACTACGTCGACACCAAGCTGGCCAACTTCGAGGTCGTCCTCGAGAAGACCATCGGTGCGGTGCGCCGTGGCCGGGAGAAGGTCAGCGGGCGGGCTCCCGCCGACACCTGGTCGGACGCGCCGGCCGAGCAGGGCCACCCCCTCGGCGAGGACCCGGACCTGCGCTGACCTGTGCTCGTCGGGGTGCCGACCTGCGACGTTTTGGGACCGGCCGGAGCCGTCGGGTAGCCTGTGCCGGTCCCGCCCGGGGCCTGAGACGCCCCGATCCCGTGACGTGAGCATGCCCGAAGAGACCAGGAGAAGCGCCCACCTCGACCCACGGTCGCCCTACGTGCTCGACACCCGCGAGCTCGGCCGGCGACCCGGGTCGATGCGACGGGTCTCCCGATCTGTTCCGGCACCCGCACACCTCGGGGTCGACGTCCTCGGCGTCCCGGAGGGGTCGGCGCTCGAGCTGGACCTCAGGCTCGAGTCCGTGGTCGAAGGCGTCCTCGTCTCCGGCACGGTCAGCGGGACCGTGACGGGGGAGTGCGTGCGCTGCCTCGACCCGGTCAGCCGCCACCTCGAGGTCGACGTGCAGGAGCTCTGGACCCACCAGGGCCGCGACGCCGGCCGCCCGGCACCTGCCGGCGAGGAGGCGGAGGAGACCGACGCGCTGCCGCGGCTCGACGGCGACCTGCTCGACCTCGAGCCGGTGCTGCGGGACGCGGTGGTGCTCGCGCTGCCGCTGCAGCCGCTGTGCCGGGACGACTGCCCGGGACTGTGCTCCGAGTGCGGGGCACGCCTGGCGGACGACCCGGGGCACCGGCACGAGACGCTCGACCCCCGGTGGGCCGCCCTGAGGCAGCTGCCGGGCCGTACGGACGACAGCTGACCCGCACGACCCGCACGACCCGCACCACCTGCACGACCGCACAGACCCGGACCACCTGACAGGCACCACCCCGGACAAGGAGACCCCCGTGGCCGTCCCGAAGCGGAAGATGTCGCGCGCCAACACCCGGTCGCGACGGGCGCAGTGGAAGACCACCGCCGCTCCCCTCGCGCCGTGCAAGCGCTGCCGCGAGCCCAAGCTCGCCCACGTCGCCTGCCCCACCTGCGGCACGTACAACGACCGCGACGTCCTGGACGTCTGAGCAGCCGGGCGGGGGGCGAGGCGTGAGCGCGCAGGTCGAGGCAGCCGGTCCGGACTGGCACGCCGACCTGTCCGCGGCCCTCGACGTCACGGTCGAGCCCACCCTGCTCGAGCGGGCGCTGACCCACCGGTCGTACGCCTACGAGAACGGCAACCTGCCGACCAACGAGCGCCTGGAGTTCCTCGGCGACTCGGTGCTCGGCCTCGTCGTCACCGACACGCTCTTCCGCAGCCACCCCGAGCTCCCCGAGGGGCAGCTGGCCAAGCTGCGCGCCGCCGTGGTCAACATGCGTGCGCTGGCCGAGGTCGGCCGTGAGCTGCGCCTCGGCGACTACGTCCGGCTCGGCCGCGGCGAGGAGACGACCGGCGGCCGCGACAAGACCTCGATCCTCGCCGACACCCTCGAGGCGGTGCTCGGCGCGGTGTACATCGGCCGCGGGCTGACCGAGGCCGCGGCACTGGTGCACCGGCTGTTCGACCCGCTGATCGAGCAGGCCGCGACGCTGGGCGCCGGCCTGGACTGGAAGACCAGCCTGCAGGAGCTCACGGCGAGCGCCTCGATGGGCGTCCCGGAGTACGTCGTCACGGAGACCGGTCCGGACCACCAGAAGCTGTTCACGGCCGTAGCGCGGGTGGCCGGCGAGGACTACGGCCAGGGCCGGGGGCGCAGCAAGAAGGAGGCCGAGCAGGAGGCCGCGGCGACCGCCTGGCGGCGACTGCGGGCCGAGCTGCCCGAGGACGGTGCCGGCAACACTGGTGGGACCGGCGGCACCGACGGCACCAGCGCGTAGGGGGCTCGCGCTGCCCGAGCTGCCCGAGGTCGAGGTGGTCCGGCGCGGACTGGACCGCTGGGCGGCCGGGCGCACCGTCGCGGCCGTCGCGGTGGGCCACCCGCGCGCCGTCCGCCGCCACGCCGCCGGCTCCGCGGACTTCGCGGCCCGCCTCACCGGCCGCACGCTGGCCGGCGCGCAGCGACGGGGCAAGTACCTCTGGCTGCCGCTCGAGGCGGTCCCTGGCAGCGGCGGCAGCGGTGGCATCGACGGGAGCGACGCGGGGGAGGCGGTGCTGGCCCACCTCGGCATGAGCGGGCAGCTCCTGGTCCGGCCGCCCGGCTCACCCGACGAGGTGCACCTGCGGGTGCGCCTGTCGTTCACCGACGGCGGGCCCGAGCTGCGCTTCGTCGACCAGCGGACGTTCGGCGGGCTGGCGCTCGTCGACACCGACCCGGCCGGGCTGCCGCTGCCGGTGGCGCACATCGCGCGCGACCCGCTCGACCCCGAGTTCGACGACGCGGCATTCGCCGGGGCCCTGCGACGCCGCCGGACCGGCCTCAAGCGCGCCCTGCTCGACCAGACGCTGGTCAGCGGCATCGGCAACATCTACGCCGACGAGGCGCTGTGGCGGGCCCGCCTGCACTGGGCCCGGCCCACGTCGACCATGACCCGTGCCCGCAGCGCCGAGGTCCTCGCCGCGACGCGCGAGGTGATGGTCGAGGCGCTCGACCAGGGCGGTACGTCGTTCGACTCGCTCTATGTGAACGTCAACGGGGAGAGCGGGTACTTCGACCGTGAGCTGGCGGTCTACGGCCGGACCGGGCTGCCCTGCCGGCGCTGCGGGGCGCTCGTCGTGCGGGAGCACTTCATGAACCGGTCCTCCTTCCGCTGCCCGCGCTGCCAGCGCCGCCCGCCGGACGCGCACGGGTGAGCACCGGCGACCGGCCCGGCCACCGGCCCGAGGACCGGCCCGACGTCCTGGGCACGGTGCCCGGCGGTGACGACGAGGGGACCGGGGAGCGTCCCCCGCGCCGGGGCCGGGTATGGCGTCTGGCCGCCGTCGTCGCCGCCGGTCTGGTCGCGCTGCTCGCGCTGCGCAGCGGGCTGCTGTCGGCCCCCGGCGGCCCGGGTGAGCCCGAGCCCCTGCGGTCGGCCGGCGGGCTGCTGGTGCTCCGCTCGGAGGGCCGGCTCCTGGTCGAGGCGGGCGACGACTGGTCGGAGGGCCCGGAGCTGCCCGGCCGCCTGGCCGCCAGCGCGTCGCTGGTGCCGGTGCTCAGCTCGACCGGCGGGTCGGTGCTCGTCGGGGTGGCGGGACGGACGCTGTTCAGCATCGACCCGTCCGACCCGGAGGACACGCCGACCCCGCTCGGCCGGGCCCGCCGCGTCGTGGCCGGCTCCGGTCGGCTGGGCGGCGCCCTGGTCGAGCGCGGCGACGGGCGGGTGGTCGAGGTGGACGCCGCCACGGGCGCGGTGCGCGACCCGGCGCCGTTCCCCGGCCAGCCGTCCGGACCCGGCTGGCGCGCGGTGGGCCTGCTGTCGGTTCCTGGCGCGGCCCGCTCGCTGCTGATGGCCGCGCCGGGGACGTCCACGGGCGACGCGGCCACGGCGACCGACCCGGTCGACCTCGTGCTCGCCGCTCCGTCCCGCCCGGTGGAGCTGGGCACCCAGCCGGAGGTCCGCCCGATCGCCACGGTGCCCCGCGTGCTGGCCCTCGGGCCGGACTCGGTCCTCGCACCTTCGGCCGGCTGCTCGAGGGACGGCTGCCCGGGGCAGGAGGTGCTGGTCGTGACGGTGACCCGTGACGACGTGCTGGGCCGCGAGGTGGCCGCGCCGCCCGGCCGGGCCTTCACCGGCATCGCGCTGGCCGGCGGCTCGGTGTCCAACCTGCTGGTGGTCGACGGAGCGGGCACCCGCCCGGCGCTGGCCCGGGTGGTGGCCGGGGGCGCCGCGACCCTGCTGGTGCGGGGCAGCGCTGGTGTGGACCCGGCCGCCGGGCTGGTCGACGACCTGGACGGGACGGCGTACCTCGTCGTTCGCGAGGAGCGGGGGTCGGACGGCGTGGTGCGCGCGTGGGCCCCGGGCCGGCCGGCCCTCGTGCGGTCGGCGCGGGCGCCGGCGGTGCCGCCGGGGGCCGGGGTGGTCTGCGGCTGCGGGTGAGGTTGGGCCGGTTCGGGTGGTTCGGGCCACCCGTTCGGCGCAACCCCCGATGTGATCAAGCCGTGACCTATTGACCCTCTGCGCCGCGGGTGCGACCCTGGAAACCCCACGTTCACGTCGTGACGACCGGTGCCGCCGACCCCCTGCGCGCCCGGCCACGTGGGACCTGACAACTAGAGGCCAGACCCGCCACAGCGGGGTCGAGCAGCAGGTGGAGGATCACGCATGGCGAAAGCCCTCATCGGTCACGTCGGTGGTCCGGACCCCCGGACGGTGATGGAGCTGCGTCGCCTGCAGGAGCGGGTCCGCAGCCTCGAGGCGGACAACATCAGGCTGCGTGCCGAGAACGACGCCCTGGTCGCCTCGCACGCCGAGGCCCACCTCATCTCGCTCGAGGTGGCCAAGGAGCCCGCACTGGCCTGAGCCCCGGCAGGGGCCGGCCCGCGAGGGACTGGACGGGACGCCCCCGGGGCGTCCCGTCTCGCACGTCCGGGACCGGCGCGGCGAGGCGGCAATGGCCGGAGCCGGCGGGCCCGGCCGGTAGGCTCGGCCCCGGCCTTCCCCGCCGAACGTACGTCCGAGCGGCACCGCACACCTCCCCCGGTGCCCGGACGTGAGGAGATCTTCCGCGTGCACCTGAAGAGCCTGACCCTCAAGGGCTTCAAGTCCTTCGCGTCGGCCACCACCTTCCACTTCGAGCCGGGCATCACCTGTGTCGTCGGGCCCAACGGCTCCGGCAAGTCCAACGTGGTCGACGCCCTGGCCTGGGTCATGGGCGAGCAGGGCGCCAAGTCGCTGCGCGGCGGCAAGATGGAGGACGTCATCTTCGCCGGCAGCGCCGGCAGCGCGGGGCCGGGCGGCGCCGCCGGCCGGGCTCCATTGGGCCGCGCCGAGGTCAGCCTGACCATCGACAACACCGACGGCGCGCTGCCCATCGACTACGCCGAGGTCACCATCTCGCGGATCATGTTCCGCAACGGCGGCTCGGAGTACGCGATCAACGGCCAGCCGTGCCGGCTGCTCGACGTGCAGGAGCTGCTGTCCGACTCGGGCATCGGCCGCGAAATGCACGTGATCGTCGGTCAGGGCCAGCTCGACGCCGTCCTCTCGGCCGGCCCGGACGAGCGCCGCGGCTTCATCGAGGAGGCGGCCGGCGTCCTCAAGCACCGCAAGCGCAAGGAGAAGGCGCTGCGCAAGCTGGACGCCATGCAGGCCAACCTGACCCGCGTCCAGGACCTCACCGTCGAGCTGCGCCGCCAGCTCAAGCCGCTGGGCCGGCAGGCCGAGGTGGCGCGGCGGGCGGCCGTCATCCAATCCGACGTGCGCGACGCCCGGCTCCGACTCCTTGCCGACGACCTGGTCCAGCTCACGGCGACCCTCGAGGCCGAGGTGGCCGACGAGACGGCGCTGCGCGCGCGGCGGGCCGAGGTCGAAGGGCAGCTCGCGGAGGCGGGCGCCCGCGAGGCCGAGCTCGAGACGGTCGCCGCGGCCGAGGCGCCGACGCTGGCCCGGGCGCAGGACACCTGGTACCGCCTGTCGTCCCTGCGCGAGCGGTTCCGCGGCACCGGGTCGCTGGCGGCCGAACGGGTCCGTCACCTCGCGGGCGAGCCGGACGAGGCCCCGGCGGCCGGGCCGCTGACCCGGGACCCCGACGAGCTGGAGCGCCAGGCGGAGCAGGTGCGAGCCGAGGAGCAGGAGATCCAGGAGGCCGTCGAGCGCGACCGGGCCCGCCTGGCCGACGCCGTGACCGTCCGGCAGACGGCCGAGCAGGCCCTGACCGTCGAGCAGCGGCGGGTCGCGGCAGCCGCGCGCGCGGCTGCCGACCGCCGCGAGGGGCTGGCCCGCCTGGCCGGCCAGGTCGCCGCGGCGCGCAGCCGGGTCGAGGCGGGCGAGGCCGAGCTGGGCCGGCTGACCCCGGCGGTGGACGAGGCCCGGGAGCGGGCCGCGCGGGCGCAGTCCGAGTTCACCGCGCTGGAGACCCAGGTGGCCGGCCTGGACGCCGGCGAGGAGGACCTGGACTCGGCCCACGAGGAGGCCGCGCTGCGGCTCGCGGCGGCCGAGGACCGGCTGGCCGAGCTGCGGGAGGAGGAGCGCGCGGCCGAGCGCGAGCGGGCGGCGCTGGTCGCGCGCAAGGACGCGCTCGAGATGGGGCTGGCCCGCAAGGACGCGTCAGGCGCGCTGCTCGCCGCCTCCGACCGGCTGACCGGCGTCATCGGGTCGGTGTCGGCGCTGCTGACGGTCACGCCCGGCGCCGAGACCGCCGTGGCGGCGGCCCTGGGCTCGGCCGCCGACGCCGTCGCCGTCGCCGACCTGGCCGCGGCCGAGGCCGCGATCCGCCTGCTCAAGGACGACGACGCCGGGCGCGCGTTGCTGCTCGTCGGCTCCGGCGACCCGGCCGCCCCCGCCACCCAAGACCTCCACGACCCGCGTGCGGCAGCAGCAACGGGGGACCGCCCTCTGCCGGCCGGTGCCCGGCGGGCCCTCGAGCTGGTGACCGCCCCGGCCGCTCTGCGCCCCGCACTGACCCGGCTGCTCGCCGACGTCGTCGTCGTCGACGACCTGGCCGCCGGCCGGGCGGTCGTCGCCGCCGCTCCTCACCTGTCGGCCGTGACCCGCGACGGCGACCTGCTGGCCCGCCACCACGCCGCCGGCGGATCGCACGGCACTCCCAGCCGGCTCGAGGTGCAAGCCGCCGTCGACGAGGCGGAGACCCGGCTCGGCGAGGCGGGGCACCGGCTGGACCGGGTGCGCTTCGCCATCCACGGTCTGACCGAGGAGCAGGCGGGGGCCAACCGGGACGTCCACGGCGCCCTGGACCGGCTGCACGAGTCCGACGCCCGGATGTCCGCCGTCGCGGAGCAGCTCGGCCAGCTCGGCGCGCAGGCGCGGGCCGCGCGCGGCGAGGCCGACCGCCTGGAGCGCTCCATCGCGGGCGCCCAGGCGGCGATCGAGGCCGACACCGGCTCTTTCGCGGAGCTCGCCGAGCGGCTGCGGGTCGCCGAGGAGTCGCCGGAGCCGGACGAGGCGGAGCCCGACACCACCCTGCGCGACGGACTCGAGGAGCGGGCTCGCGCGGGTCGGCAGTCCGAGATGGAGGTCCGGCTGGCGGTCCGTACCGGCGAGGAACGGGCGCGCGCCCTCGCCGGGCGCGCCGACTCCCTCGTCCGGGCCGCCGCCCACGAGCGGGAGTCCCGCGCCCGCGCCGCCGCGCGCCGCGAGCGGCGGGCCCGCGAGGCGGCCGTCGCGCAGGACGTGGCGCTCGCCGCGCAGGCGGCCCTGGCCCACCTCGAGCACTCCCTGGCCCGGGCCGCTGCCGCCCGCGAGGCGGCCGAGCGGGCCCGGGCCGAGCGCGACGCGGAGCTGGCCGCACTGCGCGGCCGGCTGCGCGAGCTGAGTGCCGAGCAGGACCGCCTGACCGACAGCGTCCACCGCGACGAGGTGGCCCGGGCCGAGCAGCGGCTGCGCATCGAGTCGCTGCAGCAGAAGGCGCTGGAGGACCACGGCGTCGAGCCAGGGACGCTGGTCGAGGAGTACGGCCCGCACCAGCTGGTGCCGCCCTCGCCGCCGGCCCCGGACGAGGTCCGCGAGGTGGAGCCCGACCCAGTGCCCTACGTGCGCGCGGAGCAGGAGAAGCGGCTGCGCGGCGCCGAGCGCAGCCTGGCGCTCCTCGGCCGGGTCAACCCCCTGGCGCTGGAGGAGTTCGCCGCGCTCGAGGAGCGGCACCAGTTCCTCGCCGAGCAGCTCGAGGACCTCAAGGCGACCCGGCGCGACCTGCTCGACATCGTCCGCGAGGTCGACGAGCGGGTGGAGCAGGTCTTCACCGCTGCGTTCCAGGACACGGCGCGCGAGTTCGAGGGCGTCTTCGCCCGGCTGTTCCCTGGCGGCGAGGGCCGGCTGGTGCTGACCGACCCGTCCGACATGCTCACCACCGGCATCGAGGTCGAGGCCCGGCCGCCGGGCAAGAAGGTCAAGCGGCTCTCGCTGCTCTCGGGCGGCGAGCGGTCGCTGACCGCGGTGGCGCTGCTCGTCGCGATCTTCCGGGCCAGGCCGAGCCCGTTCTACGTCATGGACGAGGTCGAGGCCGCCCTGGACGACGTCAACCTGGGCCGGCTGATCGCGATCATGGAGGAGCTGCGCGAGGCCAGCCAGCTGATCGTCATCACCCACCAGAAGCGCACGATGGAGGTCGCCGACGCGCTGTACGGCGTGTCGATGCGGGGCGACGGCATCACCACCGTGATCGGTCAGCGGATGCGGGAGGCGCAGCCGGCCTGACCGTCCCCTACCGGCCCGGCCGGCGGCGGCGAGCGCTCCCGACACGCGGGCGGGTCGTCGTGGTGCGGGCGCTCAGCGCGACGCTGCGTACGCTGGGGTGGACGTTTTGGCCAGATCCGTCCCGGGAAGGCGCTGCGCAATGACTGAGCTCCTCGCCGCACACGTGCTGCTCGGCGTGGTCGCCCTGCTCGTCGTCGGCTTCGTCGCCTACCCCTACCGGGGACGGCGGTCACCGGTGCCGCACACCGAGCGGCTCACCGACGCGGTGGCCTCCGTCGCCGACCGGGTCGACCCCGGCGAGGCCCCGCCGCTGGGCGTCCTGAGCACGCCCGAGAAGTCGCGCGCCATGTCGGCCCGGTTCGAGCGTGTCGAGCAGCGGCTGCGCCGCGGCGCCCGGGTGCTCACCGGCACCGGCCGCCGCTGACCTCGTCCGCCCACCGCAGGGAGACCGTCAGCGGCACCCCTGCTGTCTTTGCCTCGCGTTGGTTGCACCTGCCCGTCGGACGACCTATACCGAAGCCGGGCCGTCGCACACGGTAGAGGGATCCCGTCGGGGACGAAGAGTGATCGGGCGTGCGGTGCGACCGCCATGGGGGACGTCGTGGGCGAACGACGCGTCAACGGTCTTCGGCAGCGCGCCGGCTGGCGAAGGCCAGCGGCGCTGGTCGCTGCCGTGGCGGTGGTTATCACGGCCGGGACGGCCACCGGCTGGGCGCACGCGTCTGCAGCGCCGGCGTCCGTCGACCGGGTGACCCGGCTCGTCGACGACGACCGGGCGCAGTGCCCGGAGGCCGGGTACACGACCATCCGGAGCGCCATCGCCGACTCCAGCGACGGCGACAAGGTCAAGGTCTGTGCCGGGCTCTACCCGGAGGGAGTCCTCGTCGACAAGCGGCTCGACATCGAAGGCGAGTCCACGGAGTCGGGGCCCTGGGACTGCTTCGCTCCCGAATTGCCTGTCGACCCCGCGCGGCATCCGGTTGTCCAGGCGGTCGACGGCATGCCGTCGGATGCGCTCCTGACGATCGAGCACGATGGGGTTGAGGTGGAGGGACTGGTCCTCCGTGGGGCGACCGGCACGTCGGGGTCGACCGTCCGACCTGCGGCGGCCATCAACACGTCGTCCGTGTACTCGGACCTCCGGCTCCACCGCAACCTCATCACCGGCAACCGGATCGGTGTCCATCTCCGCAGCAGCGGACCCGCCAGGTTCGACCACAACTGCCTTCGTGCCAACAGCTGGGGCGTCGCCAACGAATTCGCACCACTCGTCGACGCCGTCATCGACGCCAACGACACCTACCTTCACCTCGAGTACACCTTCGAGCTGACGTCCGGCGCCGAGGGCGTCGAGCTCCGTGGCAACGCGTCCAGGGGCGACCGGAACCCCTACATGGCGGACAGCACCGTGGGGACCGTGATCGCGGGCAACGTCGTGGACGGGGCACAGAGGGGGATGAGGATCTTCGGGGGCAACACTGACCTGCTCATCACCGGCAACCGCATCACCAGCAGCAACCTCGTCGGCATCGCGATCGCCTCGTTCCGCAATCTCGGCGTTCCGGCTGAGTCGAACGTCGGTTCCGTGGTGAGTGAGAACTCGATCCGGGGATCCTTCGGAAACCCGGGGGCGGGCATCGGTCTTGCGGACGGGGGTCTCAAGCACGGTGTCGTGTCCCACAACGTCGTCGAGAACAACGTCGAGGGCATCGTCCTGAGGCAGGGCAACACAGGCAACGCCGTCGTCGCGAACATGGCGCTGACGAACCGGCTCGACGGCATCCGCGCGGCAGCCGGCGCTACCGGGAACGTCGTCACGGACAACGTCGCCGATGGCAACGGCTGGTTCAGCACGGCGACCGCTTACGACCTGAGCGACCTGGCGTTCACGACCAACGGCAACACCTGGGCGCGGAACGTCTGCGACAGGGACAACCCTGCCGGAGCGCTCTGCGGGACCTAGCGCAGGGACGGTCCCACCTTCGACGCGGCTCTGCCTGCGCTGGCCCGGCCGAGGGGACGTCACGCGGCGTCCTCCGAGGCTGAGAGACTTGTCCGCGATGGACACCCTCACCCTCGTCGTCGTCATCGCCGTGCTCGCGGTGGTCGTGCTGGCGTTCGGCACCACGGCCCTGCTGCGCCGTCGCCCGCGCAAGGCCACGCTGCCGCCGCTCACCGAACCCTCCGTCGAGCGGGTCGACGTCCCCAGCGGCGACGTCAAGGTCCTCGCCCCCGAGGCGCCCGAAGCGCCCGAGGCGGACCTCGAGCGGCCGGAGCCGGTCGCCGGCCGGCTCACCCGGCTGCGCTCCCGGCTGGCCGGCCAGCGCTCGATGGGCCGCGGCCTGCTCGGCCTGCTCTCCCGCGACACCCTCGACGAGGCGACCTGGGAGGAGGTCGAGGACACCCTCCTGACCGCCGACGTCGGAGTCGGCCCGACCCAGGAGCTGGTCGAGCGGCTGCGCGCCCGGCACACGCCCGGCGGCGACGCCCGTGCGCTGCTCCGCGAGGAGCTGGTGACCCTGGTCGGCCCGGAGCTCGACCGGACGCTGCACACCGGGGGTGCCGACGGGCGGCCGGCGGTCGTCCTGGTCGTCGGGGTCAACGGGACCGGCAAGACCACGTCGGTCGGCAAGCTGGCCCGGGTGCTGGTCGCCGACGGCCGCAGCGTGCTGCTCGGGGCGGCCGACACCTTCCGGGCCGCGGCCGCCGACCAGCTGCAGACCTGGGGGGAGCGGGTCGGCGCGCCGGTCGTCCGGGGACCCGAGGGCGGTGACCCGGCCAGCGTCGCCTTCGACGCGGTCCGGCAGGGGGCCGACGGCGGCTACGACGTCGTGCTGGTCGACACCGCGGGGCGGCTGCAGAACAAGGTCGGGCTGATGGACGAGCTCGGCAAGGTCAAGCGGGTGGTCGAGAAGCAGGGCCCGGTCGACGAGGTCCTGCTGGTGCTCGACGCGACGACCGGGCAGAACGGGCTCGTGCAGGCCCGGGTGTTCTCCGAGGCGGTCGACGTGACCGGCATCGTGCTGACCAAGCTCGACGGGACCGCCAAGGGCGGCATCGTCGTCGCCGTCCAGCGCGAGCTCGGCGTCCCGGTCAAGCTGGTCGGGCTCGGCGAGGGCGCCGACGACCTGGCGCCGTTCGAGCCCGAGGTGTTCGTCGACGCGCTGCTCGCCGACTGACCCTCCGGCGCAGCCCCCCGAACCCCGGAGCGGGACAGGTCTGGCCGCTGTCGGCCCGCGCTGGCACGCTGCACGCGTGACCACAGCGACCTCCGGACCTACGACCGACAGCACCGACGCCGCGCGCACCGACGGCCTGGCAGAAGCGCTGGCCCTCGTCGTCCCTGCCCTGGAGGCGCACCTGGCCGCGCCGGCGACCGGCACCGCTGCCGGCGCGGGCGCCGCGTGGCGGGCCGCGCTGGACCAGCCGGTGCCGCAGCGCGGGGCCGGCGCCGAGGCCACCCTGCGGACGCTGGCCGACACGGTGCTGCCGGACGCGATGCGGATGACCTCGCCCGGCTTCTGGGGCTGGATCACCACCGGGTCCACCGTGGTGCCCGCGGTGGCCCGGCTGGCGACCACGTTCGCCGGGACGCAGCGCTACCTCGGCCACACCGGCAACCTGCTCGAGGAGGTCTCGCTGCGCTGGCTCGCCGAGACCTGCGGGCTGCCCGCCGGCGTGCAGGGCGTCTACTCCAGCAGCGGCTCGGTGGCCAACCTGCTCGCGCTCGGCGCGGCCCGCCAGCACGCCTACGAGCGGGTGGGGCACGACCCGGCGCGCGACGGCATGGCCGGGCTGCCGGCCGGCCGCATCTACGGCAGCGCCGAGATGCACCACTGCATGCTCAAGTCGGCCGGCCTGCTCGGGCTCGGCAGGTCGGCCGTGACGCTGGTGCCGGTCGACGACCAGGACCAGGTCGACGTGGCCGCGCTGCGGGCCGCTGTCGAGGCCGACGTGGCCGCCGGCGTCGTGCCCGTGGCCGTCGTCGCCGTCGCGGGCACGACCAACACCGGCGCGATCGACGACGTCGCGGCCCTGGCCGACCTCGCGGAGCAGCACGGCGCCTGGCTGCACGTCGACGGCGCCTACGGGCTCTTCGGCCGGCTCGACCCGCGGCTGGCTGACCGCTACGCGGGCGTCGAGCGCGCGCACTCGTGGGTCGTCGACGCGCACAAGTGGCTGACTGTTCCCACCGGGGTCGGGGCGACGTTCGTCCGCGACAGCGCGGTGCTCGGCCGGGCGTTCACCGGCGAGCCGAGCGACTACATCGAGGGCGCCTTCGACCCGGTCACCGACGTCGAGTCCCCGTGGGCGGCCATGGGCCTGCCCTACCACGACTGGAGCGTCGACCTGTCCGCCCCGTCCCGCGGGATGGTGGTGTGGGCGGCCCTGCAGGAGATCGGCGTGGAGGGCATGCGGGACCGGGTGGTGCGCAACGACGACCAGGCCCGCCGGGTCGCCGCGCAGGTCCGGGCACACCCGTCGCTGGAGCTCTGCAGCGAGCCGGTGCTCTCGATCTGCTCGTTCCGCTACGTGCACGCGGGGCTCGACGACGCGGCCCTCGACACCCTCAACCGGGCCCTGGTCCGGCGGCTGCACCTCGAGACGCCGTACGTCCCCAGCCCCACCCTGGTGCGCGGCCGGGTGGTGGTCCGGCCGTGCTTCATCAACCCGCGCAGCACCGACGACGACGTCGACGCCATGGTGGCCGCGGTGGTCCGGATCGGCGACGAGCTGGTCTCGTGATCCGGACCGCTGCGGCGAGTGTTACCTGGGTGTAACGCAGCGGGCGGAAACGTCACACGCCGGAAACCCGGGCGGCGACCCGACGAAACCGCGCCGCCCCAGCCTCTGGGACAGGTTTCCCCGTCCCTTCCAGGAGGCAATCCGTGACACCGAGTTCAGGCGACACCGCCTGGGTCCTCACGAGCGCCGCGCTCGTGCTGCTGATGACGCCGGGCCTCGCCCTGTTCTACGGCGGCATGGTCCGCGCCAAGAGCGTCCTCAACATGATGATGATGAGCTTCGGCGCGTTGGGGCTCATCACCGTGCTGTGGACGCTCTACGGCTACTCGCTCGCGTTCGGCGACGACGTCGTGGGCGGACTGATCGGCAACCTCGACTTCGTCGGTCTCGAGGGCCTGCTCTCCGCCGCCCCGCTGGGTGGCGTCGAGGGCGAGGCGGCCGGCATCCCGCCGCTGGCCTTCGTGGGCTTCCAGGCCGTGTTCGCCATCATCACCGTGGCCCTGATCAGCGGCGCCATCGCCGACCGCGCCAAGTTCGGGTCGTGGATGGTCTTCGCCGGCGTCTGGGCGACCCTCGTCTACTTCCCGGTCGCGCACTGGGTCTTCTCGTTCGACGGCTACACCGCCGAGGTCGGCGGCTGGATCGCCAACGACCTCAAGGCGATCGACTTCGCCGGCGGCACCGCGGTGCACATCAACGCCGGCGCCGCCGGGCTGGCGCTCGCCCTGGTGCTCGGCAAGCGCATCGGCTTCGGCAAGGAGGCCCAGCGGCCGCACAACCTGACGCTGGTGATGATCGGCGCCGGGCTGCTGTGGTTCGGCTGGTTCGGCTTCAACGCCGGATCCGCGCTCGGTGCCGGCGACGTCGCCGCCGTCGCCTGGATCAACACCCTGGTCGCCACCGCGGCCGCGTCGCTGGCCTGGTGCGCGACGGAGAAGATCCGGGACGGGCACGCGACGTCGCTGGGCGCGGCCTCCGGTGTCGTCGCCGGCCTGGTCGCCATCACCCCCGCGTGCTCGGCGGTCAACCCGGTCGGCGCGATCCTGGTCGGCGCCATCGCGGGCGTGCTCTGCGCGCTCGCGGTCAGCCTCAAGTTCAAGCTCGGGTACGACGACTCGCTGGACGTCGTGGGCGTCCACCTGGTCGGTGGCATCGTCGGCACCCTGCTGATCGGCCTCCTGGCCACCTCGGCCGCGCCGGCCGGCGTGGACGGGCTGCTCTACGGCGGCGGGGTCGACCAGCTGTGGCGGCAGGCCGTCGCCGCCGGTGCGGTGCTCGCGTACTCGTTCGTCCTGGCCTACCTGATCGGGAAGGTCATCGAGAAGACGATCGGCTTCCGCCTGGACGCGGAGTCCGAGGTGAGCGGCGTCGACCTGCGGACGCACGCCGAGTCGGCCTACGAGCTCGGGTCCTTCACGGGGAGCGGCTTCCACACGGGCACCGGAGTCACCAGCACGAAGGAGAAGGTGGACGCATGAAGTCTCCCCACGCACTTGCTCGCACGCTCGCACCTCCGAGGGGGCCCCGATGAAGCTCGTCACCGCAGTCATCAAGCCGTTCAAGCTCGACGACGTGAAGAGCGCGCTGGAGTCCTTCGGGGTCCACGGCATCACCGTGACCGAGGCCAGCGGCTACGGCCGGCAGAAGGGCCACACCGAGGTCTACCGGGGGGCGGAGTACACCGTCGACCTGGTGCCCAAGGTGCGCATCGAGGTGCTCGTCGACGACGCCGACGCCGACGACGTCATCGAGGTCGTGGTCAAGAGCGCGCAGACCGGCCGTATCGGCGACGGGAAAGTCTGGTCCTCCCCGGTCGACACGGTGGTCCGGGTGCGCACGGGTGACCGTGGCGTCGACGCGCTCTGAGGACCTGACCCCCTCGGCGGGGACCTCTCCCGCCGACTACGCCGCCCGGCGCCGCGAGCTGCTCGACCAGCTCCCGGCGCCGGGCGCGGGCGGCCAGCAGCGGCGGCGCGGCCTGGCCGCCCTGACCGACTCCTGGCTGCGGCAGGTCTTCGGCGCGGCCTGTCGCGAGACCGGCGTCCCGACCACCCGCGTCGCGCTGGTCGCGGTCGGCGGCTACGGCCGGGGAGAGCTGTCGCCGGGCAGCGACCTGGACCTGCTGCTGCTGCACGCCGACCGCGACGGCCTGGCCGGGGTCGCCGCCCTCGCCGACAAGGTCTGGTACCCGGTGTGGGACAGCGGGGTGAAGCTGGACCACAGCGTCCGCACCTTCGACGAGGCCCGGCGCCTGGCCAGCGGCGACCTGGCGGTCCTGCTCGGGCTGCTCGACGCCCGGCCGGTCGCGGGCGAGCCGGCGCTGGCGGCACGGCTGCGGTCCAGCGTCCTCGCCGACTGGCGGGCCGGGGCGCGGCGCCGGCTGCCGGAGCTGCGCGAGATGTGGGACGACCGCGGCGCGCGGCACGGCGACCTGCGCCACGACCTCGAGCCCGACCTCAAGGAGGGCCGGGGCGGGCTCCGGGACCTGGTGTCCCTCCGCGCGGTGGCCGCGTCGTGGGTCGCGGACCGGCCGCACCGCGACGCGGACGAGGCGGTCCGGGTCCTGGCCGACGTACGGGACGCGCTGCACCGCACCACCGGCCGCGCGAGCAACGTGCTCGTGCAGCAGGAGCAGGAGCCGGTCGCCGCCCTGCTCGGCATCGACGGCCCGGACGACCTGCTGCGCGTCGTCGGCGGCGCGGCCGCCTCCGTCACCCACGCGGCCGACGTCACCTGGCGGCGCGCGCTGCAGGCGACCCGGCCCCAGCGGTCGCGCTTCGTGCGTGGCCGCAAGCCGGTGCTGCGGCTGCTCGGCCCGGGGCTCGCCGAGCACGACGGCGAGGCCGTCCTGACCGCGCAGGCGGACCCGCGCTCCGACCCGTTGCTGGTGCTGCGGATGGCCGCGCGCGCGGCGCGTGCCGGGCTGCCGCTGTCGGCGAGCTCGGTGGACCGCCTGGCCGCCGACGGCCCACTGCTGCCCGAGCCGTGGCCGGAGAACGCCCGCCAGCTGTTCGTCGAGCTGCTGGGTGCCGGCCCGCAGCTGGTGCCGGTCTGGGAGGCGCTCGACCAGGCCGGGCTGGGGCAGCGGCTGCTGCCCGAGTGGGCCCTGGTGCGCCACCGGCCGCAGCGCAACGCGGTGCACCGCTTCAGCGTGGACCGCCACCTGCTCGAGGCAGCGGTGTGCGCGGCCCCCCTCGTTCGCGAGGTGTCGCGGCCCGACCTGCTGCTGGTCGGGGCCGTGCTGCACGACATCGGCAAGGGGTCGGAGACAGACGGCGTCGACCACAGCGCGGCCGGCGCCGTCCTCGCCGAGCGGGTCGCGACCCGGATGGGCTACCCGCCCGACGACGTCCGGACCCTGACCCGGCTCGTCGGATCGCACCTGCTGCTCGTCGAGGCTGCGACCCGGCGCGACCTGGCGGACCCGGCGACCGCCGGGACGGTGGCGGCGGAGGTCGGCGACCACGGCTCGCTCGAGCTGCTGGCCGCCCTGACCGTGGCGGACGCCCGGGCCACCGGGCCCGCTGCCTGGAGCGAGTGGAAGGCGGGACTCGTGGACGAGCTCGTGCGCCGGACCGGACTGCAGCTGGGCGGCGCACCGCCGCCCCCGCCGCCCCCGCTGACGCCGGGGCAGACCCGGCTGGTCGACCAGGGCCGGCTCGAGGTCCTGGCCGAGCCGGACGAGGCCATCACCTGGACGGTGACGGTCGCCGCCCCGGACCGGACCGGCCTGTTCTTCACCATCGCCGGCGTCCTGGCCCTGCACCGGCTGTCGGTCCGGTCGGCCCAGGTGCGCACCGAGGACGGAATGGCGCTGGACGTCTGGACGGTGGTGCCCGACCGCGACCACGACCCGCGGGCCGTCGCGCTGCGCACCGACATCGGCCGGGCGCTCAGCGGCGACCTGGACGTGACCCAGCGGCTCGCCGCACGGGACGCGAGCCGTCGGGTCCCGGCCGTGGAGCCACCGGCCCCGCGGGTCGACGTGGTGCCGGGCGCCTCCGAGTCCGCCACCGTGGTCGAGGTGCGCGCCGCGGACCGGCCGGGGCTGCTCTACCGGCTCGGCCGGGCACTGGCGCTGATGGGCATCAGCGTCCGCGGCGCCCGGGTCGTCACCCTGGGGGCCGAGGCGGTCGACGTGTTCTACCTGCAGGACGGCGCCGGCCGCCCGCTCGACGACGGCGCGGCGCGCGAGGTCGTCCGGCTGCTCACCGACGCCGCAGCCTGAGGTCCGACCGACCTCAGCGACGTACGTCCGACAGCCACTCCACAACGACCTCCGCCACCTCCGGCCCGCCGTCGCCGACCAGGTCGTGCCCCCAGCCGGTCATCACCCGCGCCTCGAGCTGGGGCAGCGAGGCGCGCATGCGCTCCGCGTCGGCGACGTTGCCGGCCGCGAGCTCGGGCGGCTGGTCGGCCAGCAGGAGGAGGACCGGCGTGGCCGCCGCGGCGAGGACCGGCCAGCGCTCGCTGCACCGCTCGCGCACCAGGCCGTGCCGGGCGCCGGCGACCGTCTCCGCCGAGACGACCGGGACCAGGGAGCCGTCGTCCCGCTGCCGGACGGCCGGCGTCAGCGCGGCCAGCAGGAGGTCGGTCGCCGGGCGGCGGAGGACTCCCTCGACGTCGGCGTGCAGCGCTGCCAGGTCCGGCCACACCTCGAGCTGGCTCTCGGTCTCTGCCGCGCGCTCGGCCAGTGGCTGGTCCGGCCGGGTGCGCGGGTCGTCGGCGTAGTCCCGGTGGCCGCTGTCGAGCAGCACCAGCGCCGCGACCTCGGCCGGCCGCTCCGCCGCGGCGCGCAGGGCGACGACCCCGCCCCAGGAGTGGCCCACGACGACCGGGTGGTCCAGCCCGAGGGCGTCGCCGACGCCCCACAGGAGGGCGGCCAGCCGGTCGACGCGCAGCTCCGCCGGGTCGACCGCTTGGGAGCCGCCGAACCCTGGGCCGTCGACGGCGACCGCGTGGTAGCCGTGCCCCACCAGCGTCGGGGCGAGCTCGGTCAGCCAGGCGCCGGACGTCACCGTGCCGAGCGGGTGCCAGAACAGCAGCGGCCGGCCGCTCGGCTCGCCCCACTCGCGGACCGCCAGCCGCACGCCGTCGACGGTCAGCTCGCGGATGGCGCCGGTGACCGGTGCGCCGGTCATGACGCCACCGGAGCGCCGGGGGACTGCCACCGGGCCCCCACCCGGTCCTGGCGATGGAAGATCACTGCACCAGGATGCTCGATCGCGCGGTCCTTTCGAAGACGGTCCGGCCGCCGGGCGGCGGCATTACTCGCACGGCGTAGGGAGCAGCCCGGCGGACGCGGGCTCAGCTCGAGCTGCGCAGGACTGTCAGCGTCTTGGCGAGGTTCCGCTCGAACATCTGCCGCCCGAAGAGCGCAACCATCGGGTAGAAGACCCACCCTCTGCCCTTGAAGCGTCGGTCCAGGACGACCCGGACGTGACTGCCGCCGTCGCGCGGCTCGGCGGTCAACGTCCAGGTGCCACCGGGACGCCACACGTTGGACTCCTGCGTGGTCCCGACGACGCGGTTACCGGCCCACTCGTAGCGCTCCCGCGCCCAGACGGACGGGCTGCCCTCCGTCGCCTCGGCCCAGCTCTCACCACGATCGTGGAGGCGCCAGAAGTCGCGGGAGATGTTCGGCCACAGCTCCGGCCGGCGCTCGCTGAAATCGGTCGCAGCTGCCAGCACACGTTCGGCCGGGACATCGGAGTCCAGGTCGACGACGACGTGCGGCACGCCTTGGCTCTACCCCCCAGGGCTCGGCCCATGTCACCGGACGTGAGGGATGCGTGCGCGGGCCCACCGGTGGTGTCAGGAGATGACGGAGGCCGCACGGAGGCGGGGCGGACGTGGTTCGCGATCGACGGACCGCACTCTTCGCCGCGCCCCGCCCCCGCAGGGTCGGCACCACCGGAAGAGGGGGGCGGCGGCGCAGCCCTACTCGCGCCGCCGCACCGCAGGGGCCGGGCAGAACGCGGGCAGCACCACGATGCGCCCGGTCGGCGAAGTGCGCCACCCCCGACGGGGTCAGCCCACGCCGGCGGTCGCTCCTTCGCCGACCACGACGGCGCCGAGGAACCGGCCCAGGGTTGCCTCGTCCCAGCCGAGCGACTTCGGCGCCTGGGCGCGCAGCGCCGTCCCGTCCTCCTGCGGCACCCAGACCTGCAGCATCGAGGGCTCGGCGCGGATCGCGAAGCCGGTCCGCTCGCCGACGTCGACGGCGATCTTCATCGGCAGCGACTCGTTCGGGATCGTGTTGGCGTCGAGGTACACGACGAGCTTGCCCCGGTAGTCAGCCGGGGACGTGTCGGACCCGGGCGGGGCGACCACCAGCGCGAACTCGTCGCCCGACACCGACCAGCCGTCCGGCACCAGCCCGGGGGAGATCGGCTTGCGGACCGGTCCGGCGTCGAATGCCACCAGGTCGACGCCGGGGTTCGGCGCGTCCGCCGCCGACCCCCCGCTGCCGCCGGCGGCCGGCACGACGCTGTGCACCTGCGGCTCGGTGTCGAGGGCGGCGGGGAGGGCGAAGGCGGCGACGGCCACCGCCACGGCGCCCGAGAAGGCCAGCCCGGTCCGGGTCCAGCGCCGCCGGACGAGCGCCCGCCGGCCGCGCGCGAGGTCGTCGCGGACGACGTCGGGACCGGGCGCGGGGTGCCGGCCGGCGGCCGAGTCGAGCAGGTCGGTGAGGTCGGTCATCGTGTGCTCCCGGTGGAGGTCTGGGTGGCAGGGGTGAGCGTCAGGTCGTCGGACAGCAGGGCGCGCAGCCGGTCGAGGCCGCGGGCGGTCTGGCTCTTGACGGTGCCCTCGGAGCAGCCCAGCAGCGCGGCGCACTCGGCGACGTCGTAGCCGAGCCAGTGCCGCAGCACCACCGCCGCCCGCATCCGCGGGCCGAGCGAGGCGAGGGCTGCGCGCATCGCGTCGCGGTCCTCCGGGGAGCTGCCCGGGCGGTCGCCGCGTCGGTCCGCGACCTCGGGCAGCTCCGCCCGGCTGGTCTCGGAGCGCCGCCACGGCCGGCGCCGCTCGTCGACGACGGCGTTGACCAGGATCCGTCGGCAGTACGCCTCGGGACCCTGGTCGCGCTCCACGCGCCACCAGGCGACGTACAGCCGGGTGAGCGCCGTCTGCACGAGGTCCTCGGCAAGATGCGGGTCGCCAGCCGCGAGCAGGGTGGCGAGCCGCAGCAGCGCCGGCCGCCGGGCATGGACGAACGCGGCGAACTGCGGGTCGCGCCCGCCGTCGTAGCCGGTGCCGCTCGCCATGCCGCCTCCTGCCGTCCGCTGCCGCCCCTGTCCACCTCTCACTACGGACCACCGCGAGGAAGCGTTGCACGGCAGGGCCGCCCGGGCCGGTCGCCTAGGCTGGCCACGTGTTCGCGACCCTCTCCGACCGCCTGGCCGCCACGTTCAAGAACCTCCGCGGCAAGGGCAGGCTGACCGACGCCGACATCGACGCCACGACCCGGGAGATCCGGGTCGCGCTGCTCGAGGCAGACGTCGCGCTGCCGGTGGTCAAGGACTTCATCGCCGCCGTGCGCGAGCGGGCCCGCGGCGCCGAGGTGCACCAGGCGCTCAACCCCGCGCAGCAGATCATCAAGATCGTCGACGAGGAGCTCGTGGCGATCCTCGGTGGGGAGACCCGCCGGCTGCGCTTCGCCAAGCACCCGCCGACGGTGATCATGCTGGCCGGCCTGCAGGGCTCCGGCAAGACGACCCTCGCCGGCAAGCTCGGCTTCTGGCTCAAGAGCCAGGGGCACGCGCCGCTGCTCGTCGCGGCCGACCTGCAGCGCCCCAACGCCGTCACCCAGCTGCAGGTCGTCGGCGAGCGGGCCGCCGTCGAGGTCTTCGCGCCGGAGCCGGGCAACGGGGTGGGCGACCCGGTCGACGTGGCGCGGCGGGCGGTCGAGCACGCCCGCGCCAAGATGTACGACGTCGTGGTCGTCGACACGGCCGGCCGGCTGGGCGTCGACACCGACCTGATGCAGCAGGCCGCCGACATCCGCGACGCCGTGCAGCCCGACGAGACGCTCTTCGTCGTCGACGCGATGATCGGCCAGGACGCCGTCACCACCGCGCTGGCCTTCCTCGACGGCGTCGGCTTCGACGGCGTCGTGCTCACCAAGCTCGACGGCGACGCCCGCGGCGGTGCCGCCCTGTCGGTGGCCAAGGTCACCGGCCGGCAGGTGATGTTCGCCAGCGCCGGCGAGAAGCTCGAGGACTTCGACACCTTCCACCCCGACCGGATGGCCTCGCGCATCCTCGGGATGGGTGACGTCCTGACCCTGATCGAGCAGGCCGAGAAGGCCTTCGACAAGGACCAGGCCGAAGAGATGGCCGGCAAGTTCGGTCGCGGCGAGGACTTCACCTTCGAGGACTTCCTGGCGCAGATGGAGAGCGTCCGGAAGATGGGCTCGATGTCCAAGCTGCTCGGGATGCTCCCGGGCATGGGCGCGATGCGCGAGCAGATCGAGAACCTCGACGAGCGCGAGGTCGACCGCACCACCGCGATCATCAAGTCGATGACGCCGGAGGAGCGCCGCAACCACAAGATCCTCAACGCGTCCCGCCGGCAGCGGATTGCTCGCGGCTCCGGACGCACCGTCGCCGACGTCAACGGGCTCGTCGAGCGCTTCACCGAGGCGCAGAAGATGATGAAGCAGCTCGCGGCGGGCGGCGGCATGCCGGGGATGCCGGGCATGCCGGGCATGGGCATCGGCAAGAAGTCCAAGGGCAAGGCGCAGCAGAAGCGCAAGGTCAAGGGCGGCCGTTCGGGCAACCCGGCCAAGCGCGCGCTGGAGCAGAGGCAGGCGGAGGCGCGTGCGGCCGGCGAGCCGGTGCCCGACCAGCCGGCCGACTTCGAGCTGCCTGCCGAGCTCAAGGGCCTGCTGCCCCCCGGATCGTCGAACTGACGCCGGCGGGCCGGGAGTCGACGTGAACGCCCTGCACCTGCGCGCGGTGGTCCTCCCCGAGGGCGAGCCGCGGGACGTGTGGGTCGACGCCGAGGGGCACGTCCGCAGCGACCCGGACGCCGCGACCCGCCGGGAGGCCGAGACCGTGGTCGACGTCGGATGGCTGCTCCCCGGCCTGGTCGACGCGCACTGCCACGTCGGCCTCGACGAGCACGGGGGCGTCGACGAGGCCATCACCGAGGCCCAGGCCGTCGCCGACCGCGACACCGGCGCGCTGCTGCTGCGCGACGCCGGCGTGCCGGTCGACACCCACTGGGTCGACGAGCGGCCGGACCTGCCGCGCATCATCCGGGCCGGCCGGCACATCGCGCGCAGCAAGCGCTACATCCGCAACTACGGCGAGGAGGTGGAGCCGGAGCAGCTGGTCGCCGAGGTCGAGCGGCAGGCTGCCCGCGGCGACGGCTGGGTCAAGCTGGTCGGCGACTGGATCGACCGCGACGCCGGCGACCTCACCCCCTGCTGGCCCGCCGACCTGGCCGCCGCCGCGATCGCCCGGGCGCACGAGCTCGGCGTCCGGGTCACCGCGCACTGCTTCGGCGAGCAGTCGGTGGCCGAGCTGGTGGCCGGCGGCATCGACTGCGTCGAGCACGGCACCGGCATCACCGACGACGTGGTCGTCGAGATGGCCCGCCGCGGCACGGCCCTGGTGCCCACGAGGGTCCAGCTGGACAACTTCCCGGCGTACGCCGCGCAGGCCGGTCCGAAGTTCCCCACCTACGCGGCGCACATGCGCGACCTGCACGCCCGCTGCGACACGGTGCTGGGTGCAGCGGTCGAGGCCGGTGTGCCGGTCTACGCCGGGACTGACGCCGGGGGAGTGCTGCCGCACGGGCTGATCGGGCGTGAGGTGCTGGCCCTGCACGAGCAGGTCGGCATGACCGCCGAGGCCGCGCTCGGTGCCGCGTCGTGGGCGGCCCGGTCCTGGCTCGCGCGGCCGGCCCTCGAGGAGGGGGCGCCGGCCGACCTGGTGGCGTACGACCAGGACCCTCGCGCCGACCTGCGCGTCCTCGCGCACCCCCGCCTGGTCGTCCTGCGCGGCCGCGTCGTCGCCTGACGCCCTCAGCGCCGACGCACCGGACACGCCTACGGACCGGTGCGTCATCGCACAGCTGACGGTGCGGCGGCGGCGATTTCGGGGGTGGCTGGCCGGTCTGGCATGATGACCCGGCTGAACCCGGCGTCTCGCGGCCCTCTCTCCGCGTGCCGCCGTGTCCACTCCGGCCGGGCCGGGCACCGCACCCCACGCGGCGCAGGTCCGCCACCTCTTCAGACCAGGAGCCCCACACCCGTGGCTGTCAAGATCAAGCTGATGCGCATGGGCAAGATCCGTGCGCCGTACTACCGCATCGTCGTCGCTGACTCGCGCACCAAGCGCGACGGCCGGGCGATCGAGGAGATCGGCAAGTACCACCCCACCCAGGAGCCCTCGCTGATCGAGGTCGACTCCGAGCGTGCGCAGTACTGGCTGGGCGTCGGCGCGCAGCCGACCGAGCCGGTGGCCGCGATCCTGAAGATCACCGGTGACTGGCAGAAGTTCAAGGGGCTGCCGGGCGCCGAGGGCACCCTGCGCACCGCCGAGCCGAGGGCCGACAAGAAGGCCGTCTTCGAGGCCGCCGCCAAGGACTCGGCCGGCACCGGGGGTGCCAAGGACGGCGCCACCACGCCGAAGAAGCGGGCCGCCAAGAAGGTCGCGACCGAGGCCGCCGAGGGCACGCCGAAGGCGGCCCGCCCGACGGCCGACGAGGCGGCAGCCGACGGTGACGTCCGGGCCGCGGGCAGCGACGCCGCGGGGACGCCGACCGACGCCGCCGGGACACCGGCCGACGCCGCCGGGGCACCGGCCGACGCCACCGGGGCACCGGCCGACGCCACCGTCACCGAGGAGCCGAAGACGGAGGCCGCTGCGGCCGACGACTCGGCCGCCAAGGCCACCCAGGGCACCGCCCAGGGCGCTCCGGCGATCGAGGAGACCACCTCGGTGGAGCGCTCCGGCACGGACGAGAGCTGACCATGCTCGACGAGGCGCTCGAGCACCTGGTGCGCGGGATCGTCGAGCACCCTGACGACGTCTCCGTCCGTGACCGCAACACCCGCCGCGGCCGCACCCTCGAGGTCCGGGTCCACCCCGACGACCTCGGCAAGGTGATCGGCCGGGCGGGCCGCACGGCGAAGGCGCTGCGCACAGTCATCGGCGCGCTGTCGCAGGGACGGGGCGTGCGGGTCGACTTCCTCGACGTCGACGAGCGCTGAGGCGCTCGGCCGCGAGCACCGGACGACGGGCGGTGGACCTGCCGTGGAGGTGATCGTCGGCCGCATCGGCCGCCCGCACGGCATCAAGGGCGACGTCTCGGTCGAGGTGCGCACCGACGACCCGGAGGGCCGGCTGGCCCCCGGGACCGCCGTGCGCACCGACCCCGCGGCCGCCGGGCCGCTGACCGTCGAGTCCGGCCGGGTGCATTCCGGGCGGCTGCTGCTGCACTTCGCCGGGCACGACGACCGAGCGGCTGCCGAGCGGTTGCGCGGCGTCCTGCTGCTCGCCGACGTGGACCCGGCCGAGCGGCCCGAGGACCCGGAGGAGTTCTACGACCACCAGCTGGTCGGGCTGGCCGTGCGCACCGTCGGCGGCGAGCCGGTCGGCGAGCTGGCCGAGGTGCTGCACCTGCCCGGTCAGGACGTCCTCGCGGTGCGCACGCCCGACGGCCGCGAGGTGCTGGTGCCCTTCGTCGCCGAGATCGTCCCGTGGGTCGACGTCGACGGCGGCGTGGTCGAGGTGGACCCGCCGCCCGGCCTGCTGGACGCCTGATGCGGCCGGACGCCCGATGAAGGTCGACGTGGTCACGATCTTCCCCGACTACCTCTCGCCGCTGCGGCTGTCGCTGATCGGCCGGGCGGTCGAGGACGGCCTGCTCGACCTGGCCGTGCACGACCTGCGCAGGTGGACGACCGACCGGCACCGCACCGTCGACGACACGCCCTACGGCGGCGGCCCGGGCATGCTGATGCGCCCCGAGCCCTGGGGCGACGCCCTCGACGCCGTCCTCACCGACGCGTCGGTCGTCGTGGTGCCGACCCCGGGCGGGATCCCGTTCAGCCAGGCACTCGCGCACGAGCTGGCGGGGGAGGAGCACCTGGTCTTCGCCTGCGGCCGCTACGAGGGCATCGACCAGCGGGTGCTCGACGAGGCGGCCGGCCGGGCACGGGTGCTCGAGGTCTCGCTGGGCGACTACGTCCTCAACGGCGGCGAGGTCGCCGTGCTGGCGATCGTCGAGGCGGTGGCCCGCCTGCTGCCCGGTGTGATCGGCAACGCCGACTCCCTCGTGGACGAGTCGCACAGCGTGGTCTCGGGCGGGCTGCTCGAAGCGCCCGGCTGGACCAAGCCGGCGTCGTGGCGCGGCCACCCGGTGCCGGAGGTGCTGCTCTCGGGAGACCACGCCCGCATCGCGCGGTGGCGGCGCGACCAGGCCCTGCGACGTACGTCCGAACGCCGCCCCGGCCTCCTGGCCGCGCTCGACCCGGCCACGCTCGACGCCCCGGACCGGGCCTTCCTCGGCGAGCTGGGCTGGGTCGTGGGGCCTGACGGTCGATTGGCCCGCGGCTCGGCGCCTGTGGCAGACTGACGCGTCCCGCAAGGACCAGCGGTCCCACCGCGAGCGCGCCCCCGCCACAGGGAGGGCGAGGCACCACGACCGGACCGCTCACAACTGCACCCCCACCACCGTGGGTGACCTGTGGCACCGCGAGAGATGAGATCCCCATGCAGACGTTGGACGCCCTCGACGCCGCAGGCAAGCGCTCGGACCTCCCCGAGTTCCGCCCCGGCGACACCCTCAAGGTTCACGTCAAGGTCGTCGAGGGGACCCGCTCCCGCATCCAGGTCTTCCAGGGTGTCGTCATCCGCCGCCAGGGCGCCGGCGTCCGCGAGACCTTCACCGTCCGCAAGGTCAGCTTCGGCGTCGGCGTCGAGCGCACCTTCCCGGTCCACACGCCGGTCATCGACAAGATCGAGGTCGTGACGCGTGGTGACGTCCGCCGGGCCAAGCTCTACTACCTCCGTGACCTCCGCGGCAAGGCTGCCAAGATCAAGGAGCGCCGCGACAGCAGGCCGACCGCCCGCTGACCCGGCGCCCGCGCCACCGGCCACACCTGTGCGGCACCGCCGTCCCCGAGGGAGCCGGCGCGCGCCGCGGCGCCGGCGCTTCCGGACCGTCGGCACGCTGCTCGCGGTGCTGCTGGCAGCGCTGCTCGTGCGCACCTTCGTGGTGACGCCGTTCTCCATCCCGTCCGGCTCGATGCGCGACACCCTCGACATCGGCGACCGGATCCTCGTCGACCGGGCGAGCTACGTGTTCGGCTCGGTCGACCGGGGCGACGTCGTGGTCTTCGACGGCACCGACACCTTCGGGGCGGTCGGTGCCGCGCAAAAGCCGACCCTGCGCGACCGGGTGGTCCGCTTCCTGAGCTTCGGCCTGGCCGGGGACGTGCGCACGGACTACGTCAAACGGGTGATCGGGGTCGGCGGCGACCGGGTCGCGTGCTGCGACTCCCGGGGGCGGCTGACCGTCAACGGCGAGCCGCTGGAGGAGCGTCGCTACCTCTACCCGGGCGACTCGCCGTCCGAGCTTCGCTTCGACGTCCGGGTCCCCGAGGGGCGGCTCTGGGTGATGGGCGACCACCGGTCGGACTCGATGGACTCCCGGGCGCACCTCGGTGACCCGGGTGGCGGCACGGTGCCCGTGGACGACGTCATCGGGCGGGTCCTCGGCGTCGTGTGGCCCCTCGACCGCCTGGGTGGCCTGTCATGATGGACGCCGCACGGGGACAGGAGAGGACCACATGACGACCGACGGCGCGCCACCGCCGGCTGGCGCGGAGTCGTCGCCGCCGGCCGCTGCGACTCCGGCGACCCCCGTGAGGCCCGCAGCCCCCGTCACGCCCGCTGCCCCCGTCACGTCCGCTGCCCCGGTCACGCCCGCTGCCCCGGTCACGCCCGCGGCCCCGGCCATGCGCGCGCCGGCCAAGCGCAAGTCGTTCTTCCGTGAGCTGCCCGGCATCGTCATCACCGCGCTGGTGATCTCGGTGCTGATCAAGACGTTCCTCGTCCAGGCGTTCTACATCCCGTCCGGGTCGATGGAGAACACGCTGCTGGTCAACGACCGGGTGCTGGTCAACAAGCTGGCCGACAAGCCCGACGAGATCCACCGCGGCGACGTCGTGGTGTTCCGCGACCCGGGCGGCTGGCTCAATGGGCCCGAGATGCAGGAGCGCGGGGGAGTGCTCGGCGCTGTGCGCGACGCGCTGGTCTTCGTCGGGCTGGCCCCGGCGGCCGGCGAGGAGGACCTGATCAAGCGGGTCATCGGCGTCGGCGGAGACGACGTCGCCTGCTGCGACAGCGAGGGGCGGGTCACCGTCAACGGCGTGCCGCTGGACGAGGAGGACTACCTCTTCCCCAAGGACGAGCCGTCCTTCGACGAGTTCAAGGTGACCGTTCCCGAGGGCGAGCTGTGGGTCATGGGCGACCATCGCTCGGTCTCCGAGGACAGCCGGGCTCACCGGCAGCAGCCCGGCGAGGGGTTCGTGCCGGTCGACGACGTGATCGGGCGGGCCTTCACGATCGTCTGGCCGCTCGACCGGGCCAGCCTGCTGCGCCGCCCCGACACGTTCGACCAGCCGCGTCTGGACGCGTCCCGGCCCTGAGCGGGCCAGCCCGGTCGTAGGCTTCCCCCGATGCGAGTGGCACAGCGCTTCGTGGTGCGCCGGGAGGGCGGCCTGTGGGCGTACGAGCGCGCGCTCGATCGGGCCGGCCTGACCCCGGTCGCCGGGGCCGACGAGGCCGGCCGTGGCGCGTGCGCCGGGCCGCTGGTCGTCGCCGCCGTCGTGCTGCCGACCGGCCGCCGCGGCCAGGTGCCCGGGCTGGCCGACTCCAAGCTGCTCACCCCCGCTGCCCGGGACCGGGTCTACGACGAGGTGGTCCGGCGGGCCGTCTCGTGGTCGGTCGTGGTGGTGCCGGCCGGCGACGTGGACCGGACGGGGCTGCACGTGTGCAACGTCGAGGGCATGCGGCGAGCGCTGGCCCGGCTCGACGTCGTCCCGGCCTACGTCCTGACCGACGGCTTCCCGATCCGCGGGCTGCCGGCGCCCGCCCTGGCGGTGTGGAAGGGCGACCGGGTCAGCGCGTCGATCGCGGCGGCGTCGGTCGTCGCCAAGGTGACCAGGGACCGGATCATGGCGGGCCTGCACGAGCGCTTCCCGACGTACGACTTCCTCGGGCACAAGGGCTACGTGACCCCTGTGCACAACGCCGCTCTGGACGCCCACGGCCCGTGCCCGGAGCACCGGTTCTCCTACGTCAACGTGGCGCGCCGGGTGCCCGGGGACCCCCGGGTGCCGTCACGGACCCTCGTCCGCGTGGAGGATGGGAGCGTGCAGGAGGAGGAGGTACTGGTCGGATGAGTGCCGAGGACCTCGAGAAGTACGAGTCCGAGATGGAGCTGCAGCTCTATCGCGAGTACCGCGACGTGGTCGGGCTGTTCTCCTACGTCGTCGAGACCGAGCGCCGGTTCTACCTCACCAACTCCGTGGACGTTCAGCCGCGCTCGACGGAGGGCGGCGAGGTCTACTTCGAGGTGACGATGGCCGACGCCTGGGTCTGGGACATGTACCGCCAGGCGCGCTTCGTCAAGAACGTGCGGGTGCTCACCTTCAAGGACGTCAACGTCGAGGAGCTGGCCCGCTCCGAGCTGTCGGTGGACCTGCCCCCGGGGTCCTAGGTCTCGGTCCGCGCGCGGCTACCTCGCCTCGGGGTCGGGCTGGTGGATGCCGAACGTGTTGCCCTCGGTGTCCAGGTAGTAGCCCTGCCAGGCCATGCCGGTCAGTGCCATCTTGGGCAGCGCCACGACCCCGCCGGCCTCCACGATGCGGCGCTCCGTCTCGTCGTAGTCGGCGACGCCGACGGTGCAGACGAACGCGTTCGTGCCCTGCTCCGGTGCGGGAGCCGGCGCGGGGCGCTGCAGGAGCCCGCCGTTGATGCCGGGCTGGTCCTCGGGACCGGTCACGACACCCCAGTACGTCGCGCCGGCAATCCGGCCGTAGTCCTGGAAGGACCAGTCGAACACCGAGCCGTAGAAGGCCTTGGCGCGTTCCACGTCGTCGGCCTGGATCTCGAAGTGAACCACTCGCGTCATGTCGTCTCCTTCACTCGGTCCGTCGGTCGGTCGGTCCGTCGGTCGGTCGCTGGGGCGCCTCCGACGGTCAGCCTTCCTCGCCCGGGCGGGGCACCATCGCCAGCGCGTCGTCCTCGTCCAGCCCGGTGAGCTCCAGCAGGTCGACGACGATCGAGCGGACCTGGGCGAGGACGACGGTCGACGAGAGCTGGGCCGGCTCCGCCACGGCCGACGACCGGGCGGCGAGGCGCTGCAGCCCGGGGCGGAGGTCCGCGGTCAGGCCACGGTCCTCGAGGCAGTCGGAGAGCCGGTCAGACATGTCTGCCAGCTCGGCGACGAGGTCGACGTACGCCGGCGGCACCGTCTCGTCGTACCGCGTGGCGGCCGCGACCCGGCGGACCAGCACCCGCGCGTTGCGGACCGCCCGGTCGAGGGGCTCGGCCAGTGCGGCCACCCCGAAGACCTGGTCGCGGTGCCGCCGGCGGAACGGTGACTGCCGGACGACCTCGATGCCCTCGGCGGCCGCCTGCCGCAGGTCCTCGAGGACGCTGTCGGTCGCACGGGCCCGCTCCAGCGTCCGCCCGGCCCGCGCCCGGTCGCCGGTCCGCAGCGACTCGGCGGCCTCGTGCAGGAACGCCGCGAGCTCCTCGAGCACGGCCGCCGCAGCCTGTCGCGGCTGACGAAGCGGGCTCTGTGGCGCGATCGCGGCCGCCGCGAGGGCGACCAGGCCGCCGACCAGCGCGTCGACCCACCGGTCGAAGCCCTGCGCGGCGGTGGGCACCACCAGGGCGACGAAGACGGACTGGACGGCGGCCTGGGTGACCAGCAGCGGGCCGCCGTCGAGCAGCACCGCGACCGTCATCGACCCGGCGACGACGAACGCGATCTGCCACAGGCCGACGCCGGCGACCCGGACGAACAGGTCGGCGACGAGCACCCCGATCGCGACGCCGACGGTGACCTCGCCGACCCGGCGCAGCCGCTGCCCGTAGGACATGCCCAGCGAGATGATCGCCGCCACCGGTGCGAAGAACGGCTGCTGGTGCCCGAGCAGGTCGTGGGCGATCCAGTAGGCCGCGGCGGCCGCGACCGCGACCTGCGCGATCAGGAACGCCCGCTGCCGCAGCCGCAGCACCCGGTCGCGCAGGTTCCCCCGGCCGCGGCGCGCGTACTGACGGCTCCGCGAGCCGAGCGGGAGTCCGTCGAGCTGCCCGGGCACGGGCCCATCGTGCCCCGGCGGCGCCGCTGGGACACGACCGCGCCGCTCCTTCCGTCCACAGCACGACGACGTGCCGCCTCGTCCACAGATCGGCATCGTGCGCCCTGCTGGGAGTGCCCGGGCCGCCACCGTTGAGGCATGCGGGCGACGGATGCGGTAGGCGCCTACGGCGAGCGGGTGGCCGAGGCGCACCTGCGCGGGCAGGGGATGGTGATCCTCGACCGCAACTGGCGCTGCCCGGCCGGCGAGCTCGACATCGTGGCCCGCGAGGGTGACGTCCTGGTCTTCTGCGAGGTCAAGACCCGCCGAGGCACCGGCTTCGGCCATCCCCTCGAGGCGGTGACCGCGCGCAAGGCGGCCCGGCTGCGCCGGCTGGCCGCCGCGTGGACCTCGGCGTCGGGTGTGCACCTGCCAGACGTGCGGATCGACCTGGTCGGGGTGCTGCGTCCGGCCCGCGGCCCGGCGGTCGTCGAGCACGTGCGCGGGGTGGCCTGACGTGGCTCTGGCCCGGACCCATGGCGTCGCCCTGGTCGGGGTCGACGGGCACCTGGTCGACGTCGAGGCCGACCTCGGCCAGGGCGTTCC
>DATHAP010000060.1 GCA_035489715.1 Actinomycetes bacterium | reverse complement strand
CGGCATGGTCTCCGTCGGCGCCTCCTCCAGCGCGTCGTCGATGTCGTCGAGCAGCGGGATGGCGATGACCGACCGGTCGAGGATCCGCGGGTCGTAGCGGCCGTTGCGGCGTCGCCCCAACAGCCGTCGCGACGCACCGTCGCCGGCGGACCCGGCCGGGGAGCCGTCCGTCGGCGGGTCGCCCCCCGATCGTCCCGGCGCGCTGTCGTTCGCGGGCATGCGCGTCTCGACCCCCTTGATCGACCCCTGCTTCACCATGCGCGTGAGCTCATAGAGCGTCAAGTCAACACTTGTCCATGTCTGTCGCGGCCACCTGCGCGGGTGGAGGCCGCCAGCCGCGGGTCAGCCGATGGTCAGCCGAGGTCGAGGCGGCGGCGCAGGGCGGCCACGTCGCGCAGCTCGATCCGGCCGCGGCCGAGGGTGAGCACGCCGTCGTCGGCCAGCCGCTGCAGCACCTGGTTGGTCGTCGGCCGGGTGGTGCCGGCCATGCCCGCCAGGTCGTCCTGGGTGATCGGCACGACGACGCGGCTAGGCGCGCCGGGCGCGGGGCCGGCGGGCGCGCCAACGGACGTCGCGGAAGCGGAGCGCGTCGGCCCGGCCGGCGCGGCGTAGGTGTGCGACAGGTCGACGAGGCGGGCCATCACCCGGCGGTCGACCGGCTCGTAGAGCGCCTCGAGCAGCGCCGCGCTGAGCTCCTGGACGCGGCGGGCCAGCGCCTGGGTGAGCACCCGCTCCACGGCGGGGTGGCTGCGCCGGAGGGCGTCGAAGGCGGAGCGGGTCAGCACCAGGGTCTCGCTGGGCTCGAGTGCGACCACGGTCGCGGTGCGCACGTGGTCGCCGAGCAGGGCGAGCTCGCCGAAGGAGTCGCCGGCGCTCATCACGGTCAGCGTCGCGGTGGCGCCGTCGGAGGTGGAGACGCGCACCGCGAGCCGACCGGCGCGCACGAGGTGCAGCGACTCGCCCGGCTCGCCCTCCCGCACCAGCGTCTCGCCCCGGCGGAACCGCTTGTCCACCGCGGCCGCGAGCACGTCGGCCCGGGCGGCCGCGGTGAGCGGCTCGAGCAACCGGGGCTCGACGCGGGGGGCGGTCATCGGGCACCAGCGGCGCGGTCGACGTCGGCACGGGCGTCAGCGCGGGCTGGGTCGTAGTGGTCGTAGTAGGTGAGCGCGGCGTCGATGTGGCGGTCGTTGATGGCGTCGGCTCCGTCCTGGCAGGCGATCTGCAGCGCGGTGTGCGCCAGCAGCATCGCCCGCCGGACGCTACGGCCTTCGGAGCGGTACGCCGCGAAGAGCGCCTCGATCGCCTCCGGGGTGACGTGGGCCTCGGCGGCCGGCGAGTCGTCACCCAGCACCTCGATCCGGGCACAGATGATGCGGTCGAGCGCGGTCGGGGCCGGCAGCTCGGGCACCGGGATCGACTGCTCGATGAAGCCCACGTCGGCAGGGAAGCCGGGCAGCGCGTAGTAGTCACTGTGCACCGCGACCACGAGCGACGCGGTGAGCTCCTCGGCGAGCATCCGCAGCACCCGGGTGAAGAACGGGCCGACCAGGTCCGACCGGTCGCCGAGCGGCGTCCGCAGCCAGGCGTCGGAGTCGTCGATGACGATGACCGGACGGAGGCCGCGGTCGCTGACCGTGTCCACGACCTGCTGCGCGAGCGCGACGACCTCGGCACCGCTGCGCTGGCCGGTCGCGGTGACGACCGAGCCGAGCTCGGTCGCGATGGTGACGTCGGTGGCCCACAGCGGCAGCCCGAGGCCGGCCCGGCGGTGCCGGGAGCGCTCGGTCGACACGACCAGGCCGGCGCCGGAGACGAGGTCGTCCTGAGCGGCCCCGCTGATCCGGCGGGCCTCGGCGAGGTAGCGCGCGACGGTGCGCACCAGGTGCGCGGCGAAGGCGGCCGGCTCGCTGACCGTCGCGGGGTCCTCGGCCTCCACCGGAACCCGCACGACGGCCAGGTCGTCGGCGCTGGTGGCCAGCACGTGCTGGACCAGGCTCGTCTTGCCGACGCCCGACCCGCCGGAGACGGCGACCCGCTCCATGGCGGTGACCGCCCGGTCGAGCACCGCCTCGCAGGTCGGGGTGCCGGTCATCTCGTCGAAGGGCACGTGCACCCCATGCAGCCCCGACCGCAGCGGTGCGGGGTCGAAGGCGTGTGCCTCCTGCAGGGCGAGCAGCGCGGTGTGGCCCCCGACCGGCAGCGCCGTCAAGGCTGGCGCCCGACGAGCTGGTAGACCTTGCGCGGCCGGCCGGCGCCGTTGACCCGGCGCTCGGACGCGGTGACCAGGTCGGCGGCCTCGAGCTGCCGGAACACCTGGGAGGCACGCGACCGGGTCCAGCCGAGCGCGTCGAGCAGGCCGTCGTCGGAGGCGCTGGCGCTGCCGCCCCGGCTCTGCAGCTCGGCGACCAGCATGGCCGCGGACCGCCCGAGGTGCGCGAGCCGACCGGCCCGCTCACGCTGCTGGCCGGTGACCAGGTCGACGGCGGCCATCGTCGGCGCGGGGACCCCGCCGCCGTCCGTCGACACGCCGGCCTCGCCGGCGGCGCCGACCACCTCCCGGAGAGCGGACACCAGCTCGCGCGGCGTACGGACGGGCACGCCGTCGACGATGCGTCTCAGGAGCTCGTCGGGCACGCCGTCCACCGTGGCCGCCCCGGTGAGCCGGACCCTCAGCAGCGCCATCGCCTCCTCGACCGGCAGCTCGGGCAGCGGCACCCGGGCCTCGAAGAACGTGTCGGCGGGCGGCTCGAGGAAGCCCGCGGCGGCCGAGCGGTCTGCGGCCAGCACCCAGAGGACCGGCAGCGACCAGGTCTCGTCGCGCAGCCGGCCCACGAGCACGTGGGCGGCGGCCGGCGAGGCGTTGTCGAGCAGGACGACGACCGGCCGGCCTGGCTCCCAGGCCGGCCCGCGAGCGGGGTCGGCCGGCGGGTTGTCCAGGACGTCGGGCAGCTCGCGGCGCAGCCGGTCGAGCAGGGCCAGCAGCCGGCCGCCCTCGCTGAGCGCGGACGCGGGCGCGGGCGCCAGCCCGGTCGACGCGCCGGTCGACCGGGCGGTCGCCGGCAGCAGCCGCTCGGCCAGCAGGGTGAGCAGCGACTCGGCGCCGTCGGTGGGGCCGGCGTCGACCAGCTCGACCCGGTGGCAGCGCTCCTCGCGCAGCCGCAGGGCGACCTGGCGCAGGAGGCTGGTCTTGCCCGAGCCGCGGTCGCCCAGCACCAGGGCGTTGAGCCCCGCGCGGCGGGCCCGGTCGAGGGCGGCCAGCTGCGACCTACGGCCGGCGAAGAGTGCGCGGTCGGCACGGGTGTCGAGGAGGGGACGGCTGCTCAGCAGCATGGCCTCACGATACTTTACGAAAGTACCGTGAGCAACGGTCCCGGCCAGCGGCCGGCTCAGCGGTCGCGAGCCAGGTCGGCCGCGCCGACCAGCCCGGCGTCGTTGCCCAGCTGGGCCGGCACCACCTCGGCCAGCGGCCGGCGGCCGCGCCCGGTCAACAGCTCCTCGTAGGCCTTGCGGGTCGGCTCGAGGAGCACCTCGCCGGCCTCGGAGACCCCGCCGCCCAGGATGAAGACCTGCGGGTCGACCACGGCGGCCAGGTCGGCCAGCCCCTGGCCGACCCAGTGTCCGAGGGTGTCGAACGCAGCTATCGCCACCGGGTCGCCCTGGTGCGCCGCCTCGGTGACGTGCTGCCCCGCGATGCCCTGCGGGGTGCCGTCGCCGAGCCCGAGCAGCAGCTCGGCGGCCGGCCGGTCCTCCTCGGCTCGTTCCCGGGCCTCCCGGACGAGGGCGCCGCCGCTGGCGTACTGCTCCCAGCAGCCCCGCTGCCCGCAGCCGCACGGCCGGCCGCCCTCGACCATCTGGATGTGCCCGATCTCGGCGGCGACCCCGAAGCCGCCCCGGAAGAGGTGCCGGTCGACGATGATCCCGCCGCCCACGCCGGTGCCGAGGGTGACGCAGACGATGCAGGCCTCCTCGCGGCCGGCGCCGAAGCGGGCCTCGCCCCAGGCGGCCGCGTTGGCGTCGTTCTCGACGACGACCGGCAGGTTGACCCGCTTCTCGACCTCCTCGCGCAGCGGGCCGTCGCGCCAGCCGAGCAGGTTGGGCGCGAAGTAGACGACCGACCGGGCCGCGTCGACGAAACCGGCGATGCCCAGGCCGACCGCCTCGATGTCGTCGTGCCGGCCGCGCAGCTCCTCGATGACCCTGACGATCGCGTCGGTGGTCGCCTCGGCGTCGCGCGCCGGGGTGGTGACCCGGTGCTGCTCGAGGATGCGCCCGTCGGCCTCGACGACGCCGCCGGCCACCTTGGTGCCACCGATGTCGACCCCGATGGTCAGCGTCACGGCGTCACCAGCGTCACCGGCCGCCGGTGTGGCGGTTCCGGCTGAAGGCGGCCACGGCCCGGCCGAGCGAGCCGACGGCGTCGGAGAGGTGACCGAGGACCTCGGGGTCCAGCGATCGGGCCAAGCGCTTGGCCCGGCAGATCGGGCAGGTGCGGCACTCGTCCGGGGTGCCGACGTGGTCGGTGGCCGCGGCCCAGGCATCGTTGCTGCCCCCGGCGCCGCCGGTGGCCGATCGGGCGCGCAGCCACAGCTGGGCGGCGTCGGCCAGCTTGACCGCCTCGTCGGCGAGCGAGCCGTGCGGCGGCTCGTCGCCCCACGGCCCGCGGTAGGCGCGTGCTCCCTCGGTCATGCCTCCACCCGTTTCTTGAGCTCCTTGAGCGCGGTGTCGATGATGACCTTCTCCGCCTTGCGCTTGATCATGCCGAGCATCGGGATCTTGATGTCGACGGCCAGCTGGTAGGTGACCGTGGTGCTGCCGTCGCCGTTGTCCTCGAGCAGGTAGGCCCCGTCCATCGACTTGACGATGTTCTCCGCCTCGACGAGCTGCCAGCGGACCTCGCGGTCGGCCTTCCAGGTGTAGGCGAGGGTGTACTGGTCCTTGATGGCGCCGGCGTCGAGGTCGAACCAGACCTCCTTGGCCCGGCCGTTGGACGCCTGCGAGCGCACCTCGGCCTCCTTGACCGCCCCCGTCCACTCCGGGTAGGCCGCGAAGTCCGCGATCACCGTCATCACGTCGGCCGGCGGGGCGTCGACGACGATGCTGGACTCGGTGCGGTCAGCCATGCGGCGAAGGCTACTAGGACCCGCCCAGCGGATCAGTTCCGGGAATCCGCCCCGTTCGACCCCGGCACGATCTAGGTTCAGAAGGTCACGGGTTGTCCACGGAGGGGTCTCCACATGCGCATCCGGCTGTTGCTCGTCACTGCCGCTTTCTCTGCACTGTCCCTGGTTGCCGCGAGCCCGGCCTCGGCCGCGGTGTCCCACAGCGAGGCCGTCGGGGCGCTGCTCACCGCCAACGAGGTGGGCAACCACTGGCACAAGGTCCCCGTCAGCGACGGGATGACCGGGCTGCTCCACGGCTGCGCGTCCGCGCAGTACACGTCCAAGGGCATCGACGCCAAGGCGGCCCGCGCGTTCCAGTTCCGCAACCAGGAGACCTGGATCACCGAGCGGCTGAAGGCGTTCGACACCACCAAGCTGGCCAACCGCGAGGTCAACAAGTGGGTCGCGCTCTACGGCGACTGCGACTCCTTCATGGTCGACGGCCAGACCTTCACGACCAGCTCGGTCAAGGTCGGTGACTTCGCCGACCGGACCGCCGGGTTCAAGATCAAGGGCATCGTCGAGGATGACGAGGGCATCGAAACGCCGGTCACGGCCATCCTGGTCGCCGCCAAGTGGGGCCACTCGGTGGTCTCGGCGACCACGGTCGTCATCGGTGGCCTCAACGCCGAGCAGGTCAAGGACCTGAAGAAGTCGACGGTCCGGGTCGCCAAGGTCGGCGTCGAGAAGGTCGACAACAAGCTCGGCCGCTGACCCGCCGTCCCAGCTCGACCGACTGATCACGCCCGAGCGGCCGTCGACCACGTATACGTGGTCGACGGTCGCTCGGCGTGGCGTGAATGCCACTCCGAGCACTCGTCGGCCACTGCAAGTGGCGGTTCCCGGGCGGGTCAAGGCCCCGGTCGTACGTCGCGCAGGCGACGCCCGGGCCCGGCCGGCCGGCCGGTCCCGCGCATGGCCGGCCGCCTCTCGGGTAACCCCGAGGAGTGACGGCTGAGCACAGCAGCACGACCGACAGCACGCTCGACAGCACGATCGACCGGACGCGCGACCCCTGGGGCGACCGGACACCGCACGACCGGGGCACGGTGTGGCCGGCCCGCCAGGACCAGGTGCTCGACACCGGGCTCACCGACGACGACGTCGACTCCTGGGTGCAGTCGGCCTGCGTCCTGTGCAGCAACGGCTGCGCCGCCGACATCGCGGTCAAGGACGGCCGGATGGTCGGCGTCCGCGGCCGGCCGGACGACCGGGTCAACCGGGGCCGGCTCGGCCCCAAGGGCCTCTACGGCAGCTGGCCCTGGGCCGCCGCCGAGGACCGGCTGACCACTCCGCTGGTGCGCGTCGGCGGGGTGCTGCGGGAGGCATCCTGGGACGAGGCGATGGGCCGGGTCGTCGAGACCTCGCAGCGCCTGCTGGCCGAGAAGGGCCCGCTCTCCCACGGCTTCTACACGTCCGGGCAGCTGTTCCTGGAGGAGTACTACACGCTCGGCGTCATCGGCAAGGCGGGCATCGGCACCCCGCACATGGACGGCAACACCCGGCTGTGCACCGCTACCTCCGCCGCCGCGCTCAAGGAGTCGTTCGGCTGCGACGGCCAGCCGGGCAGCTACGCCGACATCGAGGAGTGCGAGGCCGTCTTCCTCTACGGCCACAACATGGCCGAGACGCAGACCGTGCTGTGGTCGCGGCTGCTGGACCGCACGCACGGCAGCGACCCGCCGGTCCTGGTCTGCGTGGACCCTCGCTCGACCCGGGTCGCCGAGGAGGCCCGGCGGACCGGCGGCGTGCATCTCGCGCCGGCACCAGGCACCAACGTGGCGCTGATGAACGCGCTGCTCCGTGAGCAGCTCGAGCACGGCTGGCTCGAGGAGGCATGGGTGGCCGAGCACACGGTCGGCATCGACGAGCTGCGCCTGGTCGTCGACCCGTACACCCCGGAACGGGCGGCCCGGACCTGCCGGGTCCCGGCCGACGACCTGCGGCGCGCGGCCGAGATCTTCGGCACCACCGACCGGGTCGTGTCGACCGTGCTGCAAGGCTTCTACCAGTCCCACCAGGCGACGGCGGCCTCCGTGGCGGTCAACGACCTGCACCTGCTGCGCGGGATGATCGGCCGCCCGGGCTGCGGGATCCTGCAGATGAACGGCCAGCCCACCGCCCAGAACACCCGCGAGTGCGGGGCCGACGGAGACCTGCCCGGCTTCCGCAACTGGGAGAACCCGGAGCACGTCGCCGAGCTGGCCCGGCTCTGGAACGTCGACGAGCTGACCATCCCGCACTGGGCGCCGCCGACCCACGCGATGCAGATCTTCCGCTACGCCGAGCAGGGAAGCATCGGCCTTCTGTGGATCTCGGCGACCAACCCAGCCGTCTCCATGCCCGAGCTGGGCCGCATCCGCGACCTGCTCGGCGGCGACCAGTGCTTCGTCGTCGTCCAGGACCTGTTCCTGACCGAGACCGCCCGGCTGGCCGACGTGGTGCTGCCGGCCGCCGGCTGGGGCGAGAAGACCGGCACCTTCACCAACGCCGACCGCACCGTCCACCTCTCCGAGAAGGCCGTCGACCCGCCCGGTGAGGCGCGCGCCGACCTCGACATCTGGCTCGACTACGCCGACCGGATGGGCTTCACCGACCGGGACGGCGCGCCGCTGGTGCGGTGGCGCAGGCCCGAGGAGGCGTTCGAGGCGTGGAAGGAGTGCTCTAGGGGGCGGCCGTGCGACTACACCGGCCTGTCGTACGACGTCCTGCGCGGTCCGTCGGGCCTGCAGTGGCCGGTCACCGCCGAGCGGCCGGACGGCACCGAGCGGCTCTACACCGACCACGTGTTCCCGACCGACTCCGACTACTGCGAGGACTACGGCCACGACCTGGTGACCGGCGGGGTCGTCACGCCGGAGAAGCACAAGGCAATGGGCCTGGCCGGCCGGGCCGTGCTCAAGGCGGTCCCCTGGCAGCCGCCGCACGAGAGTCCCTCGCCGACGTACCCCCTGCTCTTCACCACCGGGCGGACGGTGCATCACTTCCACACCCGCACCAAGACCGGCCGCTCCCGGCGGCTCCGGGACGCCGCGCCCCGGCCGTGGGTCGAGCTGTCCGCTGCCGACGCCCAGCGGCTGGAGGTCGCCGACGGCGACCAGGTGCGCGTCGAGTCGCCGCGCGGGCACCTCGAGGCGCCGGCCCGGGTCACCGAGGTGCGCGAGGGAACCGTCTTCGCGCCGTTCCACTACGGCTACTGGGACGTGGCCGAGGGAGCCGGCCCGGACGGCGCGCCGCGCGCGGCCAACGAGCTGACCATGACGATCTGGGACCCGGTGTCGAAGCAGCCGGTCTTCAAGACCGCCGCCTGCCGGGTGAGCCGGGTGGAGAGGAGCGGGTGATGCAGCTCCCGGTGTACGTCGGCATGGTCCACGCCGCGGAGCAGACGCTGGCCGACTCGCTCCGCCAGGTCGGCGAGGGGCACGCCGCGGAGAGCGACGTCGCACACATGTGCTCGACCCTGGCCGGCTGGTCCGACGACCACGTGCAGCGGCTGCAGCCGGTGGCCGACCGCTACGGGGAGATGGGCGTGACCGAGCCGGCGCGGCTGCATGCCGAGGGCCTGTCGGAGACCCGGTCCGGGCCGGTCGGGCTGCTGCGCGACCTGCAGGACCTCTACGTGCTGGCCGCGCTGGTGCAGAGCTCGTGGACCGTGGTGCTGCAGGCCGCGCAGGGCGCCCGGGACCGCGAGCTGCTCGGGCTCGCCCAGTTCTGCGAGAGCGAGACCGACCGGCAGATGACCTGGCTGACGACCCGGATCAAGCAGGCCGCCCCGCAGGCGCTGCTGGTGCCGTCATGACCGTGCGGAGCCGCCTGGTGAGCGACCGGACCACCGGCGCGCGGACCGGCGTGGTCTCCGCCGGCCTGACTGCCGCGGCGCTCGGCATCGCCGGTGCGGTCGGCGTGCTGACCGGGCAGCCGTGGCTGTTCCCCAGCCTCGGGCCGACCGTCATGGTGCTGGCCGAGACTCCCGAGCAGCCCGCTGCCAACCCGGTCAACGTCCTCGTCGGCCACCTGGTCGGCATCCTGGCGGGCTACGGGTCGCTCGTCGTCACCGGGTTGACCGACTCCCCACCGGTGCTGGTGTCCGGCATCGACACCCCGCGCGTGGTCGCCGCAGCCCTGTCCGTCGCGGTGACCACGCTGGTGCTGCAGGCCGTGGGCCGACCGCACCCGCCGGCTGGCGCGACCACGCTGATCGTCAGCCTCGGCCTGCTCATCACCGGCCGCGACCTCATCACGATGATGCTGGCCGTCGCGGTCGTCACCGGACTGGTCACCGCGCTGAACGCAGCGTTCAGCGCGCGGCAGGACGGCGTGGGCACGGGCTGACCGTCGCAGGCCGTCGGCTGCCTGCCCGGGCAGGTACGGGTCAGACGAAGATGCCGAGCACCGCCATGAGGAGCAGCAGGATCGCGAGCACGCTCACTGCGCCGCCGATCATCACGGCGACCTTCTTGGCGGGGGTGTCCGCGAGGCTCGAGTAGCGGCCCAGCGGGTTGCCCGACTCGTGGACGGCCAGCTGGGCCAGCAGCTGCGCGGCAAGCACCTCGGTGTCGGCCGGTGCAGCAGCCGTGGCGGCAGACTTGGCGTGCTTGCCGCGCGCCTGCTGCTCTGGCGCCACGGACGGCGTCAGAGCAC